>NZ_JAKZGV010000004.1:0-202684 GCF_022557375.1 Shewanella sp. MM_2022_3 | reverse complement strand
AGAAAGCGTGGAAATTACTTTGGCTGAAAATGGAGGGACGTCCGTTACCTCAACAGGCACCCGATATGCAGTGGGCGTACGAGCGTCTGGCCAGATTAGGGGGTTGGAAAGATACCAAGCGGACAGGCCGGGCTTGTGTAGAGGTATTGTGGGAAGGATGGTTTAGGTTACAAACCATCCTTGAGGGTTACGAATTGGCCATGTCTCTCAATCACGAAGACTTGTGATCAAGAGACAGGCTAAAAGCTGGCTTTTTGTATTAAGCGACTAATTTTAAGCGCGGTTAAAAACTATAGGTCATACCTAACCAGTAACGGCGACCATCTTCAATATAGCCGTACTCATCTTGAGTAATCTCTTTATCGAAGGCGTTATAGATACCTGCGCTGAACTTAATGCTGTCGTTAACGCGATAGTTCGCACCCAAATCTAACAGCGTATAGGAAGGCGCAATCAAACTGCTTGAGGAAGGCCCAGTGGTTGGTTGGCTCTCTTCACCACGGTAGTTAACCCGCAGCCAAGTGCTTAACTTATCTATCGGCTCATAGTTAACCGACAATTGCACCAGATGTTTAGGTAGCTGGTTCAATGGACTCCCTTTGTAAGCGCCCGTTTTTTGCTCCGAATCGGTATAAGTGTAGTTACCCGTGAGCGCCAAGTTGCTGAGGATTTTATAGTCGATACTGAACTCAACCCCTTGGGTGACCGCCTCATCGATATTCACATAGGTGGTTGGGTCAGAACCAAACTGATTCGGCCCATCGGTACATTGAGTCGCAGGGCAAGCAACTCGAGTGATCTTGTCCTCAAACTCGTTATAAAACACGCCAGCACTGGTGGTGATGGAGTCGGTGAGATCCGTGTAAATGCCTAACTCATAGTTCACTGAGGTTTCGGGTTGCAAATCCGGATTACCATACATATTGCCGCCTCGGCTCACCTGCCCCCAATCTGGCACGGTTTGCCTTAGGCTCGGCGCCCGAAAGCCCGTCGACACACCGCCTTTTAAGGTAGTGTGCTCGGTCAGCCCCCAAACACCGTAAATCCGTGGACTAAGGTGGTCACCAAAGTTCTCATCATCGTCTAAACGCAGGCCCAAGGTTAAGGCAAAATTATCGACAATACGCCATTCATCTTCTGAGAACACCGACCATTGACGGCGACTAATATCGGTTAAGTCACTGACCTGATTACCAGTTTCATCGGTGAGATCTTGATAATTGAAAGCAGCACCAAAGGTTGCCGTATGACTTTCACCTAAAGTGGCGATCACACTGGTTTGAGCATCGGTATTCTTGATTTTCATCTTGCGGGACTTGTTATCGTACACTTCGTGCTTGATATAAGTATCCGATGTGCCAAAGTCCCAACGTCCGGTATGCGACAATGAAATCGTGCTGTTTTCATACTCGGTTGTCGACGATGCAGGGCAACCACTGCGGCCACAACTGGCCCCCGGCACTAATGGCGCAACGGTTTTCCCTAAGGTGCTGTCCAGTTCTTGGTTGGCTACGCCCACTTCTAACATAATGTCATGGTCTTGATTCGGCGTAAGGGCAAATCTGGCGGTGAGATTATCCGCATCACGGCCTCGGTAACCACCGTAGATATTATCTTCTTCACGCTGGGTATATTGGCCGTATAACTGCACGCCGAGCAGATCTTTAATCAAGCCACCGTTCACAAAAAAGTTGCCCTGATACACATTGCCCGAGGCCGACTTTTCCTGCAGCGTGGTGTCGAGGCGCAGTTCCCCCTGCCACTCATTGGGCACTTTACGGGTAATGATGTTGATCACCCCACCAATGGCGTCAGAGCCATAAAGCGATGACATGGGGCCGCGGACAATTTCAATCCTATCGATTGCGGCGAGCGGCGGCGTCCAAGCGCCTTCAACACCTGGACCATCGCTGTTGGTGCGGGTCTCGCGGGAAGACTGGCGTTTACCATCGACGAGGATCAACGTGTACTGGCTGCCCATGCCCCGTAGACTAATGTCCCGACGGTCGGCACCGCCAGTCACCACCACGCCGGGGACTTCTAACATGGCGTCGGTTAAGTCACGGTAAAAACGCGTATCAAGATCCTCTCGGGTGATGACGCTGATAGAAGCGGGCGCGTCACGTACTTGCTGCTCAAACCCTGACGCAGTAACGACAATTCTTTCCATCATCTTGTCTTGATCGGGTGCGGTATCCGCCAAAGCCTGAGTGGCTGGTAGCAATAATGCGGTTGATACTAGCTGTGCGAGGATCTTTTTACGACGTAACAACATAACCAACGAATCTCCCTTAACGGCTTTCTAAATGATAATAATTTTCAATACGGCAATGTATCCCTATGTTACAATCGGCTCAAGTTAGACTTTGAGTAATCACTTGTAAGAGTTGCTTAAGAATGAATAGAAATATGGTCAAGGGCATGATCGTGTTTGCCGCCATCGCGGAAAAAGGCTCGATGAGCGCTGCGGCAACACAGCTTAATCTGAGTTCATCGGCGGTGAGCCAACAAGTCGCAAAGCTTGAAATGGATATGGGAATTAGTCTGTTTCACCGTAATACCCGCCACCTGACACTCACAGAGGCGGGCACGTTATTCTATGAAAACTGCATTAAAATCATAAAAATAGTAGAAAGCGCCGAACAACAGCTGCACGCATTAAAGGGCACGCCTTCGGGGGAGCTTAAAATCGCCGCACCAGTCGGTTTTGGCGGTGGTTTACTCAGCCAGCCATTAGCGCATTTATTGGCGGCTCACCCGCAGATCAGTCTCAATCTGCAATTGCAGGACGGCCCAATTGATATAGTTAATGAAGGAATCGATCTGGCAATTTGCATCGGCCCTCTATCGGATTCGAACCTTATTGCTCGCCCCTTGGCAGATTGGCGTATGTTACTGTGTGTCGCCCCCAGCTATATTCCCCAGCATCAGAGCCTGCAACACCCTGACGAATTACAAGGGTTCAACCGTATTAGCCACAGCTATGCTAAGCCCGAGTTCTTAACCCATTTACAGACTCAAGAGCGAGTCGAACTCTCAGCCCAGCGCATCAACGTCAATAATATGCAGACGCTTATCCAACTCACTCTCGATGGATTGGGCTATGCCGTATTGCCAGAGCCCGAGGTGCATCAATACCTTGCATCAGGCCAACTGGTAACACTTTTACCCGAATGGTCGCTACGCACCTACAGCGTTTACAGCGTGACCTCGGCGCGGGACAAACAGCCCGCCAAAGTGAAAGAAGCCATCACTGCGCTCAGTCAATATTTTAGCCAGATGGATTTTAGCCCGCCCCCTGCATCACTGACTCAGTCCAGCGCCTGCGTGCACACGCCAAGATTAGCCATCCCCGCCTAACCGCTTGTTGGCAGGCGTTTCATTTATCAGGTGAGTTAGAGTATGCTGTTTTATCCATTTGATTAAGCAGTAGTAACGTAATGCAAGATGTGGCCTTAGTGTTAGAAGGCGGCGGCCTGAGGGCAATTTATACCGCCGGCGTGTTAGATGCCTTTTTGCAGCAACAATTGCACTTCCCCTATGTGATAGGTGTATCGGCGGGGGCGATTTATCCCGCTTCTTATGTTTCACGCCAATTTGGCCGCAATTTAAAAATTCAGCAGCAATATCTGCGGGATAAGCGCTACATGGGGCTACGCCACTGGTTGGCCACGGGTAATTACGTCAATACCGATTTTACCTATAAGCGCATGGCCTATGAGCTACTGCCTTTTGATTTTAAAACCTTTTTAACCAGTGGAACCGAGTTTAAGGTCGGGGCATTTAATTGCCAGACAGGACAAACCGATTACTTTGGCATGGCCGATTTTCAGGAGCACGACAAATTGCTCGACGTGCTGATCGCCTCCTCTAGCCTGCCTTTTATGGCCAATCCCTATCGGATAAACCACCAAACCTACCTCGATGGCGGTATCGCCGCGCCCATTCCGGTAGCGAAGGCGCAGCAAGAGGGCTATAAGCGGCAGGTGGTGATCCTGACTCAGGACGCAAACTATCGAAAATCGCCGATGAAGTTCAATTGGTTAGCTCGCAAGCGTTATCAAACATATCCAGCAGTGGCCGCTGCGCTCAAAGTACGCCACCAACGTTATAACCACTCCCTCGATGAACTCGCCCAAAGTGTTGCCAGCGGCCATACCTTTGTGATCCGCCCTGCTGCACCACTTAATCTCTCACGACTTGACCGCAATATCGATAAAGTGACCGCCGTATATCACCAAGGACTGGCGGATGGTCAGGCGATTTTGCCCAAATTGCAAGCTTGGCTAAACACTGGGGCAGATATCAGTTAGTGAGCGAAGCGCTGACTTTGTTAATAATCAGCTCCCGTAACCATTTATGGCTGAGATCGTGTTCAAAATGCTTATGCCACATCAGCAAATACGCACCGGGGATCAGTTTAATCGGCGAGGGTAAATACTTAAGATCAAACGACTTCATCACCGCTAAGGCATAACGGGAAGGAGCGCAGAGAATCAAATCGCTTTGCTCACACAGGGCAAGCGCACTCTGGAAGTCGGTCATATTCACCGCAATATCTCGTTTACGCCCTTGGATTTGCAGCACATCGTCTAACAACCAATATTCCAAGCCACCAAAGGCGACCTGTAATTGGCGATAGCTTAAAAAGGTATCGAGATTCCATTCCTGCGATAGTGCAGGATGGTCACTGCGCATCAGACACACTATGTAATCCTGAACTAATTCAACATAATGGAGATCGTCAGGAATATGGTTAACATGCATGGGCGAACGTTCATCCCATTCGCGGCAACCAATAGCCAAGTCGATATCGCAACGCAGCAATCTGTCCATGGTATCGAGCCGCCAGGTTTGGCAATTGATGCTCACACCGGGCGCCTGCGCCAATAGCGAAGGCATAAAATGTGGAAAGGTCAGCGAATAGGTGGTTTCGACCAGATGCATTCGAAATTGTCTTTGGCTTAAGGCGGGCTCAAAACTATCGGGCCGAGTAAATTGCGCTAATTGCTGTAAGCATTGGCGTAAGTCGGGCGCCAGCGACAGCGCCTTGGGCGTCGGCTTTAGCCCGTAAGCGGTACGCTCGAATAAGGGATCATCAAACACTTCGCGCAGGCGAGTCAATTGCTTGCTCACCGCCGACTGACTCAAATGCAGCCGCGCCGCTGCGGCCGTGACACTCTGCTCCTCGAGAAGGATTTCTAGTACGGGCAGTAAGTTTAAGTCTAAGTGTTTTAGCATTTAACCCCTCGCTTTTAAGGGACTCCACCTCAATTTTTGCGGCAACTTCATCAGCAGCAGCGACAGTAAAATCACTAAAATCCCCGCCCACTGCCGCATATCTAAGGTTTCACCCACAATCAATACGCCTAATGATACGGCAACCACGGGATTGACTAAAGCTACCATCCCCATGATTTCTGGTCCTAAATTTCGCATCGACCAGAGCCAAGCCCAATAAGCCACCGCGGTATTGGCAATAACAAGCCAGATTAACGAGGGAACCACATTCATACTCGGTATCTGTGGCGGCCCCGCCATAAACCACGCCAGCGGGATCAACATCAATCCCCCCAAAAACAGTTGCCAAGCGGTGAGCACTAAAAAGTCACCCACATCCCAGCGCTGCATCCAGCGGGAAGAAAAGGCAATCAGAGTCGTCGCGCTCAATATACATAGGACACCAATCGGGTCGAGATCCGCCGAGGGATTAAGCAATAAAATCACCCCACCTAGTCCCATTAAGCCGAGCAGTAACCACTTCATCCCCGGGCGTTTTTTATCAATCAGCCAAGCGAGGATCAAAAAGATTAATGGCAATGTCGCCCCCAGCGTACCCGCGACGGCACCCGGTAGCCGATAAGCACCGATAAACAGCAGCGCAAAGAAGGCGCCAATATTACAAAACGCCAGCAAGCTTAATTTAGACCAAGCCAGCGTTGGTAAACGTGGGCGCAGCATCAGCAGCAATATGCCCGCAGGCAGCGCACGCCAAACCGCCACCCAGTAGGGCGACATCTCCTGTAAGTAAAGACTCACCAGTGCATAGGTGGTCCCCCAAAACACAGGGGCGAGTAACGCAATCACAAAGGGCATAATGACTTCTTAAAAAGTATCTTGATATTGAGATATATTACTTTGAGAGAATAAAACAGGCAAGTGCTGAGATAAGGTTAATAGGGAGAAAAGAAAAAGGAACTCGCGTTTATGCCGCTTTAGATATGCGCACGCAGAGCTGCGCTTAAGGCTTGTTTGCCGTATAATCGGGCGTCATTTTTTATAGGCGGGCAAGCATGTTCCATATCGCACTCTATGAGCCAGAAATCGCACCCAACACGGGTAATATAATTCGCCTTTGCGCAAACAACGGCAGCCAACTTCATCTAATTGAGCCACTTGGATTTGATTTTGAAGAGAAAAAACTGCGCCGCGCGGGCCTAGACTATGCCGATTTAACCAATGTGACTCGCCATAAAAACTTTGAGGCCTTCCTCGAGGCCATGGCTGGCAAACGCATTATGGCCTGTACTACTAAGGGCAGCCGCCCGCATACTGAACTCAGTTTTGCTAAGGATGACGTGCTGCTATTTGGCCCTGAAACCCGCGGTTTACCTATGTCGATTATCGAGTCGATCCCGACCGAGCAGCGATTACGCATCCCCATGGCGGCCACCAGCCGCAGCCTCAATCTCTCCAATGCCGTGGCGATTATCAGCTACGAAGCTTGGCGTCAGCTCGGATTTGAAGGCGCAATTTAATACGCAGGAGGATTAGGCTGGACTTCACCAGCCAATTTTCCAATCACACAGCCATCCACGCAGAAAGATTGCTTTAACTCAATTCACACCAAGCCAGATACCTTTGCCACTAGGTGTGAGTTGTCATTGTTTCTCCCGTAACACGCCGCAGTTGTATTTAACAGAGTTGTCCCTATAGGCTCGACGACCACACTTTGTGACAATATGCCAGCAATTTCACTGCAACTGACAACGGCTTACATCACTCCGAAAGTAGTCTTATCTCAGCAACTCCCAATCACTATGGGACGATATACCTCGTTTTAAATACCACATTTTAGAAGGAATTAGCGTAATTTATTGTCTTACATTTAGTCCCTGCGACTGTTGATGATTCTTACTTAAGCCATTTTGACTCGGGCAAGTTGTAGGCAAACTGAAAGTGCATTATGTTGTTGATTTAAGATGGGTGACCAGATTTATTTTATGCGGAAAATTTGTAGTAGCGTTGTCTGCCCCTTAAACGGGCGTTATGTGGATTAATATGGAGATTTTTTAGATGGTAGATGTAGGAGCAATATCCGCAGGTCTAACCTCGATAAAAATGGCATTAGAAATAACGAAAGAGCTTAGAAATATTGATTCTTCGTTAAAAGATGCAGAAGTGAAGCTCAAGCTTGCAGAACTGATTGAAGCTCTATCGGATGCAAAAATTTTAATGTCTGAAATGCGCGAGGAAAATCAGGAACTCAAACTGAAAATTAAAAAGTTGGAAAATCAGCTAGATCAAGCTGATGAAGTTATTTTTGAGAAAGGACACTACTTTTTGAAATCGCCTAGAGAGGGGCTGGCTTCTGGTCCTTTTTGTGCAAAATGTTACAGTGATACTGGTAAGCTTATTCCTGAGTCCGAGCTTCCAAGAACATTTCATGATCTCGGCAAGTATAAATGTCCCAAGTGCGGTTCTGTAACGATGTAATCCTCATAACAAGGCCGTGAGGCGTAGCCCGCATGCGGGCTGGACCTCGCTACTCGGCCGCGTTTGCCAACGTTATCTCCAACGAAATTTTAATCCGAAACTCAAAAATTATAGTCAGGAATCTAACTCTTTTTTCCCAAAGTGAGTTGCGTATTGTCGAGTATGAATAAGTAGGCTTAATGAGATGGCGCAAAAGGCGTCATCTCTATGCCACGAAATAGCTGATAGCGGTCGATATCATCGTCTAAATATTGGATATTTTGCGTCCACTGCCATGCGCCTTGGGGCGATTTAGCTTCGAATAACAGTTGGATTAAGGCGGCGCGCGCATTCACGACTCCCTCGCCCAGCAAGGAATAATCGCCATTTTGTTGATATAAACTAAAGAGTTGCTGCTTTTCCTGCGAGACACCGTCGTAGTAGGTTAACAGCACTTGCTCGCCTTGCTCTCGAAACCACCATGTCTCGCTGTAGGGAGCGTGCGTACCGACACTTACGGAGAGGAGCAACTGGCGCTGATCATGGGAACAAAATCCATTGACCGTCACTTGTCTAGGGGTGTCACTTGCCTTAGCGGCATTGCCCTGCCACTGCCCCACCATTTGCGGGCAAAAGGCTTTAAAACTGACCTTAGCGGCTTGCGCAGGAAAGATAGCCAAGCAGCCCAAGGCGAGTATCAATACATTTTTGATCAATAGCTTGCCCAGTTTTTGCGGGATGATTAACGCCATATTCGAGTCCTATTTCAATCTCCCAATACATTAGCGTTAAAACACCTTAGCCACAAATACGCCATAACACTTTTCGCCATACCCAACATACCTTGCCATCAAAATGTGCTCAGTGGTTACAGTTACTTACATAAAAGTCACTCTTGCCACCGATAGACTCAGTTTGATTTCATGCTCAGTTTCTATACTTTGGGGATTAATAGCTAAAAATAACAATAACGCTCTGAATGATAAGGAGACATCTAGTGAAAAAGGCAGGCATCTTACTGCTTAGCTTACTCATGCCCTTCAGCACGGCATTTGCAGAAGCAAGCAAACCACTCTCAGTCGAATTACTTTGGCAACTCAAACGCATAGGTAGCCCAGTGGTATCCTCCACGGGCGAGCATATTATTGCGCCTGTGACTGAGTACGACCTTAAGGAAGACAAAGGTTCAACCCAACTGTGGCGCTTCGACGGTGAAGGTAAAAATAACCGTGCGATTACCGCCAAAGGCTTAAAAGTCAGCGAGCCGGTGTTTTCGCCAGATGGTAAAACCTTGGCTTTTATCAGCGAACGTAACGATGATGACGCGGGCCAAATTTACCTGTTACCTATGGATGGCCCAGGTGAAGCCAGCAAACTCACGGATATCCCCACCGGCGTCAATGGCATCAAGTGGGTTGGCAAGCATTTGTATTTTATCAGCAATATCTTCCCTGAGCAGAATTGGGAGCAAATGAAGGCCCAGCTTAAGACAGATAAAGATAATAAAGTCTCCGCCCGCCAGTGGAATGCGCTGCCCTATTCGCAGTTCGATCATTGGTTAGATGAGCGTCGTCAGGCCCATGTATTTAGGATCCCAGCCACAGGCGGCGCGGTTGAAGCCGTGACTCAGCCTTTAGGCCATGAACTGCCACGCTCAAGCCAAAGCAGCTCAAGTTATGATATTTCCCCCGATGAGAGCTTAATCGCCTTCAGCGCCTATGGTTCGGATAATCGGGTTGATCCTAAGTTAGATTTGTTCCTCGCCACCATCGGTAGCAGCAAGGCTGAAAACATCACTCCAGATAACCCAGCGCCGGATCTGAACCCAACATTTAGCCCTAACGGCAAAACCCTCGCCTTTACTCGCCAAAAAATCCCCGGATTTTATGCCGATACGGCAAGGCTAATGCTGCTGGATGTAAGCAGTCGCAAACTCACCACGCTCACCGCGGATTGGGATCGCTCAGTGTCTGACTTCAACTGGACACCCGACAGCAAGGGGTTCTATGCCAGCATTGATGATGCCGCCACTAACCGTATTTACCATATCGATGCCAAGAGCGGTAAGGCCAAGGCCATCACCCAAGCTACCGACTTTAGCCAACCTGCTATCGCTAAAGATGGCCAGTTGATTGCGACCAATCAAAGCTTTTTGTATCCAGCGCGTTTAGTCAGCATCAATCCTCGCAATGGTAAAACCGAGCGTTTAGAACAGTTTAACGACGATATTTTAAAGGATGTCGATTTAGGCACCTATGAGTCGGTCACCTACAAAGGTTACCAAGGCCAAGACATTCAAATGTGGGTGCACTATCCTCCCGGGTTCGACCGCAGCAAAAAGTATCCGCTGTTTATGTTAATCCACGGCGGCCCACACAACGCCATTAGCGATGGTTTCCATTACCGCTGGAATGCGCAAACCTTTGCCTCTTGGGGTTATGTCACCGCGTGGCCAAACTTCCACGGCTCTAGCGGCTTTGGACAAGAGTTTGCCGATGCCATTAACCCAGATTGGAAAAACAAATCCCTCGAAGACGTACTCAAAGCGGCAGACTGGTTTAAGCAACAAAGCTGGATCGATAGCGATCGTATGGTCGCCGGCGGCGCCAGTTATGGGGGCTACTTAACCTCGATTATTTTAGGCCAGCCACATCCCTTTAAGGCGCTGCTGATCCATGCCGCGGTGTACGACATGTACGCACAAATGTCGGCCGACTTTGCCGTCCACAGCACCCGCTTTGGTAACTACTGGGATAATCCTGAGCTGTATAAAGCGATTTCACCCCATTACTTTGCCGCCAACTTTAACACCCCAACCTTAGTCAGCCATGGTCAGCTCGATTACCGTGTGCCTGTCGGCCAAGGTTTTGAGCTATTCCGTACTCTACAAACCCGTAATGTTGAATCGCGGATGATTTATTTCCCCGATGAAAACCATTGGATTATGAAGCCTAACAACTCCATCTATTGGTATAACCAAGTGAAAGATTGGATGGCTCACTACGCCAAGCCCGGTGCGCAATAACATCTAGAACCTAGAACAGAAAAGCAAAAGGTCTGCACTATGCAGACCTTTTTATTGGGCGAAATAGACTAACGCCAGTGGTTATTGACCAAAACCCACCGCATTAATATCAACGGTTTGCACTTGGCCATACTTGGCCGCGATAGGCGCAATCTTGCTGGCGTTGCCGATCAGCACAAACTGTAAGTCCTTTTGCGGGAAGTAAGTTTTCACTAACCTTTGAGTCTCTTCTAAGGTTAAACCGTCCACTTTAGCTTGGAACTCGTTGATAAACTTATCATCGAAGCCGTACAGATACATGCCAGATAAGAGTCCTGCCAATTGGCCCGAGGTTTCGAACTTAGGCGGGAACTGACCTTTAACATAGGCTTTAGCCGAATCCAGAGTCGCTTGGTCGACGCCTTTTTCCCATAAACGAGCATAGGTTTTCAGGGCTAAATCAATCGCCTGTTGAGTGGTTTCCGTCTTAGTGAAGGTGCTAATGGTAAACACGCCCGAGTCGGTATAAGGACTAAAGCCGGAGCGCGCGCCATAGGTTAGCCCCGCATTCACCCGCAGCTCATCGTTCAGCCAAGAGGTAAAGCGACCACCTAAAATCGTGTTCACTACCGTTAGCCCCACATAGTCTGGGTTATCACGGCTAATGCCTAAACCGCCGATAACAAAGGTGGTTTCCATTGCATCTGGCTTATCCACCAGCAGCACTTTGGCCTCAGTTAACTTAGGCAAACCTTGGTTTAAGTCGGGCTGAACGAGTTTTTCGCTGCCTTTCCACTGGCCAAAAGTCTGAGTTAGCTTGGCCTTCATCGCCGCCACATCAAAATCCCCCACCACTGTTAATGCGGTATTGGCGGGTTGATAGTAGCTTTTATGGAAGGCGCGCAGCTGCGACACTGTGACTTGCTCAAGTGACTCACGATTACCCGATGAGGCATTACCGTAAGGATGAGCACCGAACACCAGTTTGTCGAAGTAACGACCAATCACGGCGCGCGGGCTTTCTTTATCCTGCTGTAAACCCGCAATGGCGCGCTGCTTAAGCTTGTCGAATTCTGCTGAATCAAAGTCTGGGCTTAATAGCGCGGCGCTGAATAGGCCAAGCATCACATCGGTATCTTTCGCCATAAAATCGGCGGCCAGATAGCTACCTTCTTTATCGGCTTCGGCCCCTAAGCTAGCGCCGAGAAAATCCACTTGTTGCTCAATCTCGGCCTTGGATTTACCCGCCGCGCCAAGGAGTAAACCTTGGGCGGTCATTTGGGCGATACCTGCTGTGGTGTCGTTTACCGCCCCTGCACGCACGACCGCGTTTAGGGTGATCAACGGCACTTCGCGCTGTGGCATTAAATACACTGTAAGGCCGTTATCTAGCACTAACTTGTCGTAACTTGGCATGGCAAAGCTGCCGGTATCGACGCGTTTGGATGCAGTGGTGGAGACGCAGCCGGATAAGGCTAAGCTAGTGCCTAGGGCCAATGCGACCAATAACTTCGTCGGTTGCCAAGATGATTTGACAAAGGATGATTTTACAAAGGAGAGTTTCATTGCTATCGATTTCATTGAGAGTTCTCCTCGTTTGCCGCCAATACCGCGACCGTGCGATTCGATTTGCGTAAATAGGTTTGGGCAACACGTTGGATATCCGCAGGCGTTACCTTGTTATAGGCCTCTGGCGCATTAAATAACTTGTCGTAACTGCCAAAATACATTTCATAGGTGCCGATAGTGTTGGCCTTACCATTAATGGTTTCCATCGCGCGGTAAAAATCCATCAACTTGATATTTTTAACTTTATCTAGCTCTTGCTGGCTAACGCCATGGGTCGCAATGGCATCGATTTGTTCAATCAGCCCCCGCTCTAGCGTCGATGCTTTCACCTCTGGCGTAGCTACACCCATGACGTAAAAGAGATTGGGATCGACCGACATCGGCATATAGGTTTGCGCTTCTAAGGCCACTTGTTTATCCACCAGCGCTTGATATAAACGCGAGCTATTGCCTTGGCTTAAAATCGAACTTAATAAATCCAGCGCATAAAAATCTGCGTGAGTCGCTGCCGGAATATGGTAAGCCAGCATCACATTAGGCGTACTGACCGAGGCTTTTTGAACAAAGGTACGGCGCTCACCCTTTTGCTCAGGCTCCACGGTACGCACGGCCTTTGGCGGTGTTTGCGCAGGAATAGGCGCAAAGTACTTGTCGGCCAAGGCTTTAACTTGGGCAAGCTTCACATCACCCGCAATCACCACGACCGCATTGTTTGGCGCGTAATAGGTCTTATGGTATTGCACTAAATCTTCCAAGGTCCAAGCGGCGATATCCGATTCATGACCAATCACAGACCAAGAATAGGGATGCGCTAAAAAGGCCACGCCTTTAACTTCGCCTTCGAGGGTATTCCAGTTAGAGTTTTCAAGCCCAGTTGAACGCTCCGACTGCACTACGCCACGCTCGCTTTCCACCATTTCTGGATTGATATCCAAGTTGGCGATACGATCGGCCTCGAGGTCGAACATAGTTTCTAGCGCATTGGCTGGGAACCAGTCGGTGTAAACCGTCATATCCTCTGTGGTATAGGCATTGTTAGCCCCGCCCGCAGCTTCCATCGTACGGTCGAACATCTTAGGGCCATATTTTTTCGAGCCGTTAAACATCATATGCTCGAAAAAATGTGAGATACCAGTAATGCCCGGGACTTCGTTACGGGAACCGACTTTCCAAAATAGATACATGTTGGCATTGGGAATAGAAGAGTCCTCTAGCACCATGATTTTCATGCCGTTATCTAGCGTGAAACTCTTAATGTCTTCTGCCGTGGTGGCCTGAGCTTGGCTCAAGGGATTAAAGAGTCCCATCGCCAATACCAGCGCCGATAGCGTGCGCTTCATCTTGTTCGCTCCTTGCTGTAAAAATTCACATAAGAGGGCATATTGATTAACAAATCAAGGGCGAAAAGATCTTCCCGCCCAATTTTTTGTAAGCTCAAGTTATACCGAAAAGCTGACGGAATAAGGCTTAAGCGGTTTATTGCGCCTTAAGTGCCGTAAGCGCAACCTTAGTCATGGCCTCAACACCAACTTTTAACGCGCTTTCATCCACATAAAATGCTGGCGAATGGTTACTGGCCGCCGTTTCAGGATCGGTGCCCTTTGGCGTCACCCCGAGGAAGAAAAACATCCCAGGGGACTCTAAGGCATAGAAGGAAAAGTCCTCGGCACCTGTGATTAATCCAGGCTCAATCAGCATCTTATCGCCAACCACGCTGGCAAGCACGGGGCGCATACTGGCGACCAATTCGGGATTGTTCACCACCACGGGATAACCTTGATGGATTTCGGTTGTCGCGGTGGCGCCTAAGGTTTTTGCCGATAACTCGGCGATTTCGGCCAAGCGCACCTTAATATCGGCACGCATAGGCTGGTCAAAGGTGCGGATGGTGCCAATCAACTCGACTTCATCAGGAATAATATTCGAGCGAATGCCGCCATTGACCGCGCCAAAACTCACCACGGCAGGCGCTTTGGTAATATCCACCTGACGACTGACAATAGTTTGCACATTGGTAATAATTTGCGCCGCGGCCAC
The DNA here is from genome assembly GCF_022557375.1 of Shewanella sp. MM_2022_3. NCBI lineage: Bacteria > Pseudomonadati > Pseudomonadota > Gammaproteobacteria > Alteromonadales > Shewanellaceae > Shewanella > Shewanella sp. MM_2022_3. The sequence continues at coordinate 188,379 of NZ_JAKZGV010000004.1, read as the reverse complement.
AATAGGGTCGACACCATTCCACGGACGCGAGCCATGGGTTTGGCGACCTTTCACTTTGATCGTAAAGGAATCTTCACTCGCCATTGCTGGGCCGCTGCGCACCCCAATCATGCCGCTTGGCATACTCGAGGTCACATGCATCCCAAACACTTGGTCGGGTTTACGCTTGGCAAACAGCCCTTGTTTGAGCATTAATTCCGCGCCGCCCTCTTCGCCATCGGGCGCACCTTCTTCAGCAGGCTGGAAGATAAACATCACATCGCCGGCAAGGCTATCCTTCACTTTCACTAAGTTCTCGGCCACGCCCATCAGCATGGCCACATGGGTATCGTGGCCGCAGGCATGCATCACCCCTACGGTTTGACCGCGATAGGTATCTGTCGCTTTAGAGGCAAAGGGCACATCGACGACTTCGGTCACGGGCAAGGCATCCATATCAGCGCGGATCGCAATCAAAGGGCCGGGCTTACCGCCCTTTAACTTTTCGCCTTTCAAGATAGCAACAACCCCGGTATGGGCGATGCCCGTTTGTACTTCTAATCCGAGGGATTTCAGATGCTTTTCGATAATTTTGCTGGTGCGAAACTCGCGATTAGATAACTCAGGATGCTGGTGTAAATCTCGGCGCCAGTCGAGCACCTTTTGCTCCACACCCGCCGCCAGCTTAGCCGCATCGGGCTGCGCCGCATAGGCAGAACTTAAGCCTACACCCATTAAACTCAAAGTGACGATGGAAGCCAGTAAGCTCTTGGCCAATTTTGATGTACTCACACCGAATGAACTCACATAAGGTGCAAAGGATGTGGCGACAGAAGATGTTGATAAAGCGCGCGATACCGAGGATACAGTCATAGCGATAACCTATTGTTGTTTTTATAAGCTATCTAAACTACACGGACATTGAGAAATTGTTAATAGATTTAATAGCAAGGCTTGTAACGAAGAATTAATGTGGGATAAACACATCATTTATGGCCGATGACAATCCACACTTGGACGCATAAAAAAGGGCCTCCGTTAGAAGGCCCAAAGACAAGGTACTACTTAAAGGTGAAGTTTACTTATTAACATTCCATTTTTGACGTGATGCGGCCATCAAGCCAAGCATCAGGACAGCAAGCCAGCCCAAGCTACCGCCATCGCTCTCTTTAGTCTCTTCAACAGGTGGTGTTGGAGGTGTTGGTGGCGTTGGCTCCACACCATCAGAGTTCACGACTAAGTTGAAGCTCGTTTGCACCATGTCATTTTGATAAACCTTATCAAAGGCTTTCACTGTGACAGTGGTTGTACCGTGCCAATCTTTTTCGGGAGTGATGGTGACTTGGTTACCATTAACAACTGAGGTGATATGCGCGCCTGTGACTTGGATACCATTAGCGGTATTTTCTTTGTCTTGCACTAGCACCTCAAAACTGATGCTGGTGTTTTCAGCAACAGACATATTGCCGAGTGCACCTATCGCAAGGTTTGAAGGTACTTTGAGGCTTCCGCTAGAGGTCACACTACTGCTGCCAGTGTAATCACTTTTAGCAATAATCTGCAGATCTTGACCTACCGCTTTAGCACCAACACGGGCTGAGAATGATAGTTCGATTGCTGTCGCTTCAGGCCCAGTGTAGTTAGCACAGACCACTAAGCCTTCTGCAATTTTCTTATCCAGATCGTTAAAGGCAAAGCCATCACCGATATAACCATACGCAGGGCCAAAGGTGCCACGTGGTCCATAGTAACCATGTAAACCAATTGAGCCTAAATGCGCTTTGTTACCGGTTAATTTGTCATAGGCAAAAATAAACTCATGTTCACCAGGGGCAAAATTAAGCTGAGTTGAGGCTAATAGCTCAAAACTGTAACGGGCATCGTAATCAGGATCATGGTTAATACCAAAGGCAAAATCCTGACGCATATTATCCCATTCAACAATCAGATAACGTCGGTCATTGGTAACAGCAAGCGATACGCCGTCCATGCTTTCGGTATCCAAATTATATTCAGGGATGGTAACACCATCTCCACGCCATAACGGAGCAATCACAGTATCGGGGAAATATTGCTCTTCCATTGGATAGTGAGCAGCCCAAAACAGTGGCAGTTGATCGAGCTGAATAAATCCACCAGGAGAAATACTTAAGGTATCTTTGTGTGAATACTCCTCTGGATTGTTATACAGCGGGATACGATCAATACCAAATGCGCTTAATGGCACAGTTACCGTATCATTCACCCGACCAGCAATTGCCGCTTCAGACGCGATTCCAGCCTCGGTAAATAAATCCAAATAATAAGGATTTGAACCGATGGGAATTCGACAGCTCTCGTCGGTCTCGCTGGTGGTAAAGGTGTATTGACGTTTTTGCGCATTACTCGCTTGTTGCATCGCTTTCAGAGTAATTTGCTGCGCAGCAACAGTGAGACCAGCTTTAAGATCTTGGTTATTGCTGTTCGCTTTTAGCGTGTCAGGCAATAATTGCAAACCTTCAGGCAGTGTTAAGGCAATATTCACATCGCGCTCTAATCCGAGTAGGTTTGGTGCCATCAGCATCTTAACCTCAACAACATCGCCTTCTTTGGCTTGTTGTTGGCTGGTCGTGATACTGACATCATTGCCCTCATGTACTAAATGCACGGCCATTTTGCCAATGTTGCCAACGTTTTGCGCACCATTACCGACTTCAACCAAGCCGTATAAGCGATCACCCGCTTTACTGCCTGTGACAGACCAGTTCATTTGCAATTGGTAAGGATCGATACCATTGGTACTTGCTGGCCCTGTTACATTCAGTTGCTTAGTATCAGTGTCGGAGATAATCGCCAGACTCGCTTTAATGCTGTCTTTGGTATCAATCTCGTCTCCCCATGGGCGCTTAAAGTTACCTAACATCACCCAGTAACGGCCTGGCGTTGGATCATTGATCGCGCAATAGTCGGTAACATCGGTATAGGAGTAACAAATCGCCTCGTCATACCATTCCACTTTGCCGTTGCTATTCAAGTCCATACCAATATCTAAAGACGTTGATGCGGCATTATCTGCAGAGACTTCTTCCCATACGATGCGGCGAGTGCCTTCTGGTACGTCAAAGAAATGCACCGAAACACCCGGATTATTTTCCATTGTTTCAGGCTTTGTAAAGTCAACATAGGCGGCATTAAGTTTGTGCTCTGTGACTGTACCTGCGGTTAAGCCACTCACTTTGACATTCAGCGCGCTGATTTCTTTGGTCATTAACTCTGGTGTCAACATAGTGCCAGTATCGCGGTGGATTTTTCCTGCGACAATTTCAGGCAAGCTAGAGCCAGTAAAACGTGCCATTACGGGCAAGTATTGATCTGGCAAACTGGCATCCGTCGGTTTCAGGTCAATTTTACCAAACACTTCGTTTGAGGAAGAGTTAGCGTTGACAGAGGTTACATCGAGGATTTTCGCCGTTACCATAATACTTTGCTGCTCACCCGCTTTTAACTTAATCGTTTGCGGATAAACACTTAGCTCAAGGAAAGGCGCGCCTTCTGTGGTAATTTCGGTCGCACTCACGTTCCACTCACCGTCTGTCGTGGCAGTAAAGGTACGCATCCAAGTGCAGCTACTTTTACATTCCGCATTGACTAAATAAGGCACGTTTAACGCGGTCACATCGCCACCTTCCATGGGGTTGGCTGCGCGATAATTGTCACCGTTTTCATCCATCACCAGACCCGCTTTTACCGCTCTGGCTACGTTAATCACTCCGCTACCCATATCGTAGAAAGCTGCATCCACTAATTTTGGCGGATTATCGTAGGTTGGAGCTTTACCTAACACGGCGGTGGTCATCAGTGCCGACTGGATCATCGCAGGCGTCCATTGTGGGTGCGCTTGGGTTAATAACGCTAAAGCGCCCGCCACATGTGGACCTGCCATAGAAGTACCACTAATGGCTTCATAATCACTCGGTGAGGGATACAAGCTAAAAGGCATTTCGTCAGAATAAGCAGCAAACACGTCCACCCCGGGGGCTGACACGTTTGGCACCATTACATTGGGGTTAGTGCTACTTGGACCACGGGAGGAGAAGTCAGCTAACACATCGGCTTCGCGCTCAGTGGTGATAATCTTACCCGCAGTGATGGTGACTTTAGGCTCTGTGGTGTTGGCAATCCATTCAACAAGCTGATTGCCTGATGCCGCGTCGATGTGCATTCCAGGGATAGGGAAAGGGTTTAAATTTAGGCTATTCGCGCCAGTACCATCGTCCCAAGATACGGCGTTATATAAAATAATCCCACCTGCACCGCCCGCAGCAACGTTAACACCTTTCTGTACGCGAGCATTTTCACCGCGCTTACATAACACGATATCATCGCTATTGAATGTGCCAGCTGGGAAAGGAGCCAAGCACAGTGGATCACTATAGGTTGCGGCATCAACTAAACGGCCAGTGATATCTCCCGTTACGGCATAACCTGCCATTTTATTAGGTGCGTTTTCACCTGCAAAAGTGAGCGAGCCTTCAACAGGTTCAATTTGGCGACCATGGGTACTGGCAGCAACGGATGTTAACCAAGGCGAGACATGGTCGATATAACCAGGGCCATAGCGTCCCCAGTTACCCGCCGAAGCGGCAACAGAGATCCCCGATTCACGCGCAGCTAAAAACGCCATTTCAACGGCATCGTACCAAGGCAGACTTTCAAGTCCACCGATAGAGAAGTTAATCACATCGACGCCGTCGATAATGGCATCTTCAATAGCAGCGACTAATGCATCGCCAGGACAACCACCGTAGTTTTCGCCATACGAACCACCACCGGGATAACACACTTGGTAGGCTATAATGTTGGCTCTTGGGGCAACGCCAGAAATTTCGGGGAAGACTAAAGAGGTATCAAAACCATCTGATTTTTCATCAGTTCCACTCAGTTTAAAGGGCACATTGTAGAGCACGTTACCCGCAACGGTACTGGCAGTATGTGAACCATGGCCGTTGTAATCTTCACCATTGGGCGGGCGTTTATAATCCACTTCCCACGGTGGCAGATCGGGTTGGAAAATCGGATCTTTATAGGTATCGGTAATCATATCGTAAGAACGTACACCGATAAGCTTACTGTTACACATCAAAGGATATTCTTGGCAGTCGCCCAGATAATTGCCTTCGCCTAATGGGTTGACGTGCTTATAACCGTCTGCCGAAACTGCGGCAAAAGACGGGTGATCTGAGTTAATCCCAGTGTCGATAATACCGGCAATAATGCCCTCACCACGCATCGCAACGCCGTCGGGAGTGCTCGTGCCCTGCCAAATCATATCAGCGCCAATATGCTTAGGGCCGACATCGGTGAATAATTGATATTCCTTCGCCCGAGTCACCGCTTTAACATTGGGCAGCTTAGCTACTTCAGCGGCTTGCTCCTGGGTTAACACCATGGTCATACCGTTTAGTGCCACATTAAAGCGACGCTTTATTTCAGCATCTGGCGCAACACGCTTGATTTGGCTAGCGGTTTCATTCTGAGAGCGCGTTAAAAAAGCTTGGTAGTTTTTAACGGTTTTGCTCTTTAAATCGATTGTCCCAAAACGCTCATTAGAACGTATTGCGGGCTGATTGCTACGAGGCGACGTGGCGGCAAACTCAGGTCTATCACCCTGATAAAGTGAAACAGGAGCATCCATTAATTGAATAATATAGGTATGCGTTCCATCAATGTCCTTTTCCCATGCAAATGGCGCCTTATTGCTACTCCCATTTACAGCGCGATGGACGTTCATACCAATTTGACCCGGTCTATTAGCGCGATTCAAAGCCGGATGGGTTGGTTTATTTTTATTGGCTAATATTTGTTCGGGTGCCAGCTTGATACCAATAAGTTTTTGCTCGGCTTGGTTCCTATCTAAAGGATTGGCAACTAACGTCCCTATTCCGGTCGCATATAGCGCCGCAAAGGTCATTATGCTGATCTTCTTCAATTTCATTACTCATTCCTTGTTAGATTTATGTTGCAAATTTGTTATTTGCAGAATGAATAGTTACCGTCAGCAATACTTTAAAGCCAATGCATTTTACGTATCAGTTGATGACAAAAAACTATACGAGAACAGCGCCAAATAATTAAAAAATCAAAACAAACACTTACTCATAATTGTTAATTATTCATATGAAGATAAAGATACAAATTGTCACCAACGTCTACTTGTCGATACTGAGCCACAAGGGTATGTTGCACACATGTTGTAATTACTTGACAAATAACTTGTGATTGAGTTTAAGCATCTTAAAAATTTCCAGATTTTAGCCAAAGAGCGTAATTTTCAAAAAGCTGCCCAAAAATTAAATCTTGCTCAACCTTCATTAAGCCGAAGCATTCAACGACTCGAACATATACTGGGTACAGAGCTGTTGCTGAGGGGAAATCAATCAACTTCTTTAACCCCTGCTGGGGAGCTCGTTCTCAGCCATAGTCAGCATATTTTGCAAAACGTCGAAGCCCTTCGAAAAGAATTACACTATATGCAGGGTAAGAGCAGTGGCTATTTATCAATAGGTGCAAGCCCTGTACCGGCAAATACCATTCTAGGGCCGATTCTCGGACGTTTTTTTGAGCAATACCCAGACATTCATATCGATCTCGAAGTTGGTACCTGGCAACAACAACTGGAAAAATTGCTACGCGGAGAACTCACACTATTAATTACTGATGTTGAAGGTGAGATTATTGGCCACGAAAGCTCGATACAATCCTTTAATTTACCTTCTTTTGAAGCGGTTTTTTGTACCAGAGCTGGACATCCGTTGACGTATTTAGATCGCTTAACCCTAGAAGATATTCGTAAATATCCACTCGCCATACCCAAAAACTTACCTTATGGCGTCAGTGAACAATTTGGCGATCTGTTTAATAAATATCGCAATGACTTTTCGGGATTATTACATTACGACTCTTTCCCGCCGATAAAAGGCGCCCTATTACACTCTCAAATTGTCGCATTAACACCACAAATCACCTTATTTGATGATGATATTAAGCATGCGGTACGAGTAATAACCCCCATCGATATGCCTAAACTAAACGTATTTTTTAGTGTGGTAATGCTTAAAAACCAAATCAGTGCTCCCGCAAAACGCCTTTTAAGTTTGCTACTTTAAGTGATATTTGGATTTACTACGGAAGATATAGCGCCACTGACATTAAAATGAGTATAAAAATGAGTATAAAAATGAGCATTCAAAACAAGATAACTCTCGATTAAGCTATAGATAATTTTTAGCCATTCATTCTGTCAAATATGGTTTATTAACCTTGGCATTTATTACGAATGCAGAATTAGTTACGCTCAGTTAAATGATCAGACAACGAGGAATAGATATCCTTACCGGACAAGATTTTGGACAAAAGCGTGATAGACCCCTTGCTCTAACTCGTCAGTTTCGGATTAAAATTTCTATGGAGATAACTTCTAATTGCGGGCCGCGTAGCTGTCCCACAATAATTATTTGTTAGGTTTGTAATTGTTTGAGCATATTTAAAGTTGACTCACTAAATATGCCATCTTCAAGTTGCGTTGTTGTTAGACTGAAATATCGCAACACATCGTAATATGTTTCTCTAATTTGATGAATCAATTCTTTTAATTCATCAGGTGTTATTGCATTGCTTTTGAACACAGAATTCTCGGAGTGCGACAAATCAGAATGAGCAATCGTTTTACTACGAATATCTAATATTTTTTTGACTAGATTGGCGTGAGGTTTCAACTGGGCTTCAATAGTTTTAACTAATTCAGCGTGACCAAATAATCTTAAATTTTCTTTGAGAGAAGCGATACTTGATGAACGTGAATCAGAATCAAATACTCTTCCAAAAGCTAAATACATTGTTATTCCATGGGCTTCATATGATGCATGTAAAAAGTGATTAAATCGTTGTGATGCAAACTGATCTTTAAACTGTATCCTATTCTGAGAATACCCAAGTTCCCACCATATTTCATAGTGACGCATAGATTCATCTATAGATATTTTTAGATCATTAAGTATTTTTAAAGTTTGATTATTCATGGCATCAAAAAACCTAACGCCCGCATTTGCGGCTGGTTTGGAGCGCAGCGGAAAGCCAGTCCGACAACATGCGCTTGTTAAGATACATTGGCACGCCCTGCCTCGTCTAATTTCTTTAAGGCAAACTCACCCCTTTCAGATACAGCGTGTGAGCTATCTAAAGCAAAGCGCTCGGCGAACACTCTGGCTTTTACACCCAGATAAAAATAAGTCGGCCACCCATTTTAAATCAAAAACATAATACACTTTTAGGTTACCTACAACCCGTTCTGGCTCAAATGGTTTGAACAAGAGCTATCAAACGTGGCTAGGACTGAATCTGAGGCAATAAATTGAGCTAATTCATTCAAAAATGGTGCATTTCAGGCATGGCAAGCCATCCCATAGTGATTGAGAGATATTAGGCGATAATTATTTTCGAAGTGATATAGATCAGTTGCAATGAAAGTGCTGGCAGCTTGATGCAAAGTGCCGTCGTCGCTTTTCGAGATGTTCGCAATAATCGGTTAGTGCTTGCAAGGTGCCCACGGGACCGTAAAATAGCTTGCCAAACTCGGTGGTCAGTTTGAGCCAGTTCTTATGGGGGATATTTAATCTGGTCAGTAACTTACCGCTACTTTCACTGATGCTTCCACGTTTATCGTTGCGAATAATTCGGCCTGTATCATCCACCAATTGAAGGTAATCGGTTAAGGAAAACGCAATGCCATTGGGTTGGTTGTCGCACTCGTTACCAATAAATGGCAGGAGATTGCTCGGCTGCTCACCTTTTAATGCGGCCCGAATACGTAGTTGGATACTGGTATGGTCGGATTGTTCTGGCGTATCAGCGAGTTGCGCTCTAATGGGACTTTCTTTTAACAAAGAGTAATCAACGTAAGTCATACAGGCTAATACCGCAGCTTCATCGAGTAGGGCTTGAGTCTCCATAAAATAAATAGATAAACCGACCTTCCCAGAACCTGCCAGTGCAGTTATCTTCTTGATTTGCTTGCCTTGCAATCGGTTCATTCAAACAGCGCATAAACCATGAAATATCACACAAACGACTGCGATAAAGGGCAATTGAATGCTTTAATCTGTTGACCTCATAGGCTTCAACTAACTCACCTTTTACGAATTTTTGCGTTAATTCATCGCCCTTAAACAACTTATGCCACTGCTCAAGGACTTCGCGGTCAGTCCAGCAATTGACAGTCTCGATATCCACCCGCAACACCAGATGCAGATGATTCGACATCACCGCAAATGCTGCGATATCGATGGCAAAAACCGCTTCAAGTTCAAATAATAATGACTCCACCCAAGCGCGGCGATGGTCATAGTTTTTACCCGAGTAACTATCATCGCCACATAAAAAAGCCCGCCGAACAACGCGGCTACAGCAATGGTAATAGGGACTGATGTTAAGGTGAGAGTTCAAGACTTATCTGAGTTCTACGAGGGCGCGGCATACAAACCTCCTTGTTTAATGCTTAACCAAAGCATAGTCGGAGATTAACTACCGCTCGATTAAGGTTGGGTGTCCGATTGCCTCGATTAGACGATTCAGCTTCACTGCTTTTAACTCTCCATCACCTTTTAAACATCATTTATAGGCGAAAGCTCAATAGCTACGACAGCTTTTGTCGCTGCTATTGATTAATATACGGATATTCGAGCCTAAGCCTATAACTTATCAATTTACATGCAGCCTAATTTTCAGCGTCAAGTGACCTTACTCAGCTTAATCCCGCGTGCTCCGCGCAAAATTTCGGTGAATGAATTAGTCGAGAGACTAGCAAACCGCACGCAAGATATCAGTAAGCGTTCAGTGCAGCGAGACCTCAAGGCGATGTATGAAATGGGCACCTTTGGCTTGCGCCTCGATGACAGAAACAAGCCCTATGGTTGGTCAATTGAATCTTGCTGGCGTGGCCTTAATCTGGAGTTAATGGATCAACATATGGCGCTGGCATTAACCACCTTAAAGCGAAGTGCCAGCCAGTTGATGCCGCCACAAAGCTTGCAACAACTGCAACCCTATTTCGAACGGGCCGACCAAGTGCTGGCTAGCGATCCTGAGAATCCTTGGCTTTATTGGGCTTGCCGAGTTGCACAGCTCCCAGAGCCTTATCCCTTTATCCTGCCGCAGCACGAACCTAAATCCCTAGAGGTAATACAACAGGCGATTTTGGATAAAAAGCAAATTAGCTGCGATATAAAAAAACGGATCAATGGCAAAATGCATTGGCTGCATTACAACCCAATCAATCCACAGGGAATTTTAATCCGTGACGGTGTAGCACTGCTCGCCTTTACGATTGGCAGTTTTGATAAACGCCGCCATCATAAACCAATAGGTTTACTGCGTGATGCACAGTTACTCTCAACTCCTGCGGTGGCGAGTACAGATTTCGATATTAATAAAACCGCCCAAGGTCTAAGTGGTGAAAAAATTCACCTCGAATTACTGTTCGCCGATCGGGCAAGTTTTATCATGCGTGAAGCTAAATTTAGTGAAAACCAAACCATGCAATTACGTGAGGATGGCCGCTTTTATGTAACGGCTGAGGTCAATGACACCCCAAAACTTCGCGCGGCGCTATGGGAAATGGCCGACACCGTTGAGGTATTAGCCCCAGAAAAACTACGGGAGCATTTTGCAGCCCTAAGCCAAAAAATGTATGCCAAATATCTTTCTTCAGTTTAAGTGTTTGATGCGACAAGTCTAGTCGCTACTCAAGGTTAGCTTTAAGAGATAACAGCTAATCGAGAGAATCACCATGTTTGAACTTATCAGTGAAGGATCCGCTAGCACTATGCCCAAATTAACCGTGTTGGGTGTAGGAGGCTGCGGCTGCAATACCATTAATCAACTCAGCCACGCCAATCTGCCGCCAAGCGTCGAACTCGTCTCAGTAAATACCGACGCGCAAGCCATGGCGGCCACCAGCAGCCACGCCCGCATTCAAATTGGCCCGCAAACCACCAGAGGCTTAGGCGCTGGCGCTAAACCCGATGTCGGTTGTGCAGCTGCGATTGAATCGGCCCAGGAATTAAGTCAGCAAATGCAGCACGCGGATATTGTATTTTTGACTGCGGGTTTAGGTGGCGGAACGGGCACTGGTGCACTTCCACAGGTCGCAAGACTCGCCCGAGAACTATTGAAACCCGTTATCGCCGTCGTCACTACGCCCTTTAGTTTTGAGGGGCAACATAGAGCAGCCAATGCCGAGGCGGGATTACAAGCATTATTGGAAAGTGCCAATGCTGTTATCGTACTCCCCAATGACAAGCTTGCCGAGGTGCTCGGGGCCAAAGTCACCTTGCTTAACGCCTTTAAGGAGAGCAATAAAATTTTGCAAGATGTACTGCTTGGGCTTGCCACTACCATCAGCCAAGCTGGGCTTATCAATATTGATTTAAATGATTTTATTTCCGTCATCAGTCGCCAAGGCCGTGCGGCCATGGGCGTGAGTAACCTTAAGGCGGATGACGATCTAGTCTCAGCCGTTAAACGCGCCATGCAACATCCCCTGCTCGATAATATCCAGCTAAATCAAGCGCAAGCTGCGATTGTCAGTGTGGTAGCCAAAGACACCATCGAACTCAGTCAATACAACCAAATCGGTGCGACAGTGCATGAGCAATTACCCAAGGATGCGCTTGTTATTATTGGGCTTACCATAGATCCTGAACTCGAGTCAGAGCTCGAAATCATGGTGATTGCAACGGGAATTGGATTAGAGCAGACAGCAAAACCAGACCCGGCACAGATTGTTGATGATAGCTACATCAATGTGCATGATTTTATTAAACGTCCAGCCCTACCCATACCCGAACCAGCACAATCGAAGTTTGATTTAGATAAGTTGCAAATCCCAACTTATCTGCGGCAGCAAAAGCCTCCGACGCATTAGTGGGCTTGATGCAAAAACACCACGTCTTTATCTATCACTTCGAGCCGCCAACCATAATGCTCGGCAAGCCACTGAAAAGTGACTTCGGAGTAAAAGTTAATATGAGTGGGATCATTTTTATAATGCCAAGTGCTAAATGCCGTGGGATTAAGCACTCGCTTGGTCATCACGGCTAAAATGCCCTTGGGTTTGAGCATCCCCTTTAACTGAGTCAGCAAAGCATCGGCATCACTTACGTGCTCAATCACTTCGGTAAGGGTAATAAAATCGTATTGGCGAGTCAGTAACTCGGGGTGGTTAGCGTAATAAAGATCGTAGTTCTCGACCCGATAACCCCGCGCTTTGGCCATCAGACTTAAGACTTTGCCTTCACCACAACCAAAATCGAGCCCTAACGCCGATGGAGTAAAGCGGGTCAACAAAGGAGCGAGGGTTCTATCTAAAAACTGCTGATAACCGAGGTCCTGTGGATGATTTTCGTGCTTGTCATATTCGGCTTTTTCGGCTTCAGAGCTTAGATAAAACTCGGCGGGGACACTCACCAAAGCACAGCGCTGGCATTGTTGGTAACAACGACGTTTATCTTGATGATAAGCCACTAAATCGGTGCTATGGCACAGCGGACAGGTATTCAACAGCAGTTCCTAAAAAGTCGTAAGGCAAACGGCAGAGATTGCCTTTAAATAGATCGCGATTAACAGCTAAGGTTTAGGGATTTTACGCTCTTTGGCCGCCGCTTCCTTGGCTTCTTGCAGATATTTTTGCTCACGGCTTTCCCTTTCATCAAATTGCTTTTGCGCCTTGAGCTTTTGTTGCACTTCCCAATCCTGCGGATTGGTTTGCTGTTTTATTGTTTCTTCCCGTGCTGAGGTTGTTTTGGCTGCTTGGCGCGCCTTTTCAAGTTGCAGTTGTTCAATCCGCTCAGAGTCGATACGCGCCTTATCAGCCCTTTGCTCCAAGGTTAACCGAGGTTTGGGTTGTTCAGCAGCATTTACCGCGGAGAACACCGCGGCGAGACACATACCTAAAACGATAGTTTTGACTAGTCTTTGCATCTTACACCTTCTCTAGAGTCCTTAATTCACAAATGGCCAGGCCAAACTGAGCCTGCATGGCAAAACATAGCATAAAACATTATTTTGCCGTGATGAGTTAGCATGATTTTCGCTGAAGTAAATCAAATGAACCTATCTTAAACTGTTATTTTTTAATTTATATTTGAGCAAAACATCGATTCGGTTTATTTTTAACCCCATATGAATGATGTACGATTTGATATAAACAAAAACTAAGGGAAAGGATGTGACCTTAATCTGTGTCACCGAGGGAGTATCCTAATGATTCGATGGCAGCACTTGCTAAATAAACTCACAACAGATGATCCGCTGTTGCAAGAGAAACTCTCTATTTGGCGAGCCCATCCCCATAAAACACCCCTCGCACTGATCCAAGGCTTTAGTTTTATTAGCGCAAACAGTGCCACCTTAGACTACTTTGGTACTGAATATGACACCTTTGTCAATGCCACACCTTATGATTTTTCCCCTAGAATTCAATCATCTGGGCGTAACAGTGTTGAATTTGCGCGGGAGATGATCCTTGAAGCCGTCTCGGGGGTTAATGTCGAATTCAGTTGGCTCCACCTTAATCATCAAGGGAATGAACTGCCCACCCGAGTAAACCTCTATCGTTGTTATTTACAGCAACAACCTGTTGTACTGGTCGAGTTACAAGCATTAAACCGTAGAACTCAAGTCAGGCCAGCGATTGCCGATGGTTTTGCCCATATCCCGAAAGAAATCCTCTCGACGACCTTGGAAGAAAGTGCCGAGGCCGTTTATATCACCGACACCGACAATAAGGTATTGGCGGTCAATAAGGCGATGTGTCGTATTTGTGGCTATAGCGCGGAACAATTAATCAATAAAACGCCCGATTTTTTAGAAGCCAACCCGCTTAATCTCAGTGAACAAAGCGAGTGTTTGCAAGCCTTAAAACAGCGCGGGTTTTGGCAGGGTGAAGCCTTAAAACAACGCTCAGATGGCAGCACGTTTCCCGCATGGCAGAGTAGTCGGCGCATCGCTGCGGATGGCATTCAATATCATGTGAATATCTTTAGTGATATCAGCACCAAAAAGCTGCTCGAGACGCAACTGACCACCCGCGCCATGTATGATACGTTAACGGGGTTGCCAAATCGTTTTCATCTTAAACAGATACTGAATGGCGCACTTGAGAAATTAAAAGACGATCCTCTCGCCCTCGGCGCACTGATGTTTTTAGACCTCAACGGCTTTAAAAATATCAATGACAGCTTTGGCCATTCAATGGGCGATAGAGTATTACAACTCGTTGCCGCCCGTTTAGAAGCGGGTTGTATCGAAAAAGCGGATATTGCCCGTATGGGTGGGGATGAATTTACCTTAGTGCTACAAGATTGTAGTTGTAAGGAAGAAATCCAAGAGTTCGCAGAGCAAATTTTAAGTTTATTCGACAGTCCGTTCGAAATCGAAGGGCAAAAGTTTTTCCTCGGTACCAGTATTGGTATCGCGCTGTTTCCTACACACGGTGATCAGGCTGGCCAACTGATTAGTTTGGCCGACACCGCCATGTATTGCGCAAAGAAGAACCAGCCTCATTTAGTGTTTTATGATAAAGCGATGAGCCAAGCCGCTGAGCTTAAATTAAAACTCATCAATAATCTCAGGCATGCCCACAGTTTAAAGCAGTTTAAACTCGCCTATCAGGCCATTGTGGATTTGCACACCAACACCCCCATTGGTGCTGAGGCACTACTGCGCTGGCAAAAGTCTCCCAGCGAACATTATGAGGCAGCTGAGTTTGTGCCTTTATTGGAGGAAACGGGGCTCATTGTCAGCATAGGACAATGGGTACTCGAACAAGCCTGCAAGCAAGCATCACTATGGCGCGCACAATATCAGCCCGATTTTAAGATTTCGGTTAACGTCTCTCCGTTGCAATTAGAGCATGTAGACTTTGTCGGCCAAGTCGTCAGTGCGCTGGAAATGGTCGCCCTACCCGCTGAAGCCTTAATTTTAGAAATCACTGAATCTGCACTGCTACGCCAACCAGAACAGGCTCGCTATACGCTAGAACGTATTAAAGCCTTAGGTGTAGGCATTGCCATTGATGACTTTGGTACTGGCCTTTCTTCTTTAAGCCGCTTAGGTACCTTGCCCATTGATAGTGTCAAGATTGATGCTGAGTTTGTTCTACGTTTGAATGATGTATCAGGCCAAAAACTCTGCCATGCCATTGTGCAATTAGCACAGGCGCTCAACATTCACTTTGTGGCGGAAGGCATTGAGACACAACAACAAAAAGACATTATTACCCATATGGGACAAGGCTTTGCCCAAGGCTTTTTATTTGGTTATCCAAGTTATGTTGAGCAGTTTACTCAGTCCTATTTAGCCGAGAAATACATTGCTTAAATAGAGACGATTAAAGGCGCTTAAACACAGTGACTGATTGTTTATTAAGATAATATGGATTGGCTATCGATAGGCTCGATAGCCCTGCCAGCACACCATAAAATATGGAATCACTCCCCTGCAAAGCAATTGGCTGGCAAAGCTATCTCATCATTTGCCGTGCAAATGAATCGTCACTATTAAACCTTGTTTTACGTTACGTTAGCGTGATCTGAATAAGATTTTAACTATTTTAATTCGTACAGAGTCTCAAAAATGCAAAAAATGAAAATCACTTCCCGCAATTCTAAAAAGTGAAATTAATCATAGCGCAACCTCACCTCTGCGGGCATCGCCTGCAATCGCATCGCAACCATAGCATCAAAGGCGACCAATAACGGGTTCACATCTAAACCCTCATCAAGCGCTTTTAACATATAAGCACACGCCTCTAATGTTGAAAGACTATCACTGCGGCTTGATTTGCGGATCTTGTATCTTGACGTATAGCCTTCGGCCAAATGCACTGCCGGAAATTGTGTTAACCATGGGTTTAATTGCAAGATTTTAAAGGCTTTTCGCCAGGTACCATCGATTAATAGCAACACACAATCAGCGCATATAGACTGACTTTCAACACTCGCGCTCTGCTCAGAGGGATATACAAGATAAACAGGGCGCTGACATCGGCTTAATTGCTCCCGCAGCGAGGCAAAATCCGCTTCCGTCTCGCCCACATACACTTGGGTCTTAGGGATAACTAGACTTAACACCTTGACGCTATTCTTTTTATGCTCGACTTCGGAGGGATGCTGCAATATCACTAGTTGCGTCTGCGGTTTTATCTGCTGCACATGGGAGCATAAGCAAGCATTCATCGGATAACAGCAAATAGGACAATATTGACGGCTCAAAGCGAGTTCTCGATAAATAATTTCCAGTAGTATAGCAACTTGAATTATCCATAAAAAATGCCCGTAGCGATGGTCAAATAAGCTACGGGCAAAGGGTGTTTCTTTAATTAGCCGTTTAGGGCGTATTAATGTTCTGCGGCTAATTGCTCTTGGTGCCAGTGGTCGAATCGGCTTAACGCCATCATTGACAGTAAGCCGATAGAGAAAAATCCCATCACTAACGCCACCGCATAGGGTGCAGTCAGGCTTGTTTGCTGCACTAGGCCTGCAATCACTGATGCGCCACTCATTTGGATAAAACCTAACATTGCCGTTGCTGTTCCCGCTCGCTCGCCAAAGGCAGAGAGCGCCATACTGGTTGCTGGGCCTAACAAGAATGCAAAACCAATACACAACAACATCATAGGTAACATAAAGGCAAAAGCAGCAGCCATTCCTACACTCGGGCCAAAGGCTTGCGCTGTGACAATTAATATCGCCGAGAGCACCAGCAGTGCTAATGCGAAGATCGCGGTGGGACGATTACCTAATTTACGGATCACTACTGGCGCAACAAAACACGCGGCAATATTGACCAATGCATTCAATCCAAATAACCCACTAAAGGCCAGCTCGGATACCCCTAAATGGCCAATAAGCCACACGGGTGAGTAGGACACATAACTTAAAATCGCCGCCATAGCTGACATACAAGCAAAAGCATAAAACAAGAAATGCGTATTACTTAACACAGGTTTATAGCGACTCCAACGATAAAGAGGGCCAGTACTAACGGTATTGGCTGGACGAGTTTCGGGTAGACGATAGCCGACCAAGAGCATCATCAAAATCGCGTATAGGGTCATAAACACAAAGGTTGAGCGCCAGCCAAATTGCATAGCCAATAGACCCCCTAAGGTTGGCGCTAGTGCAGGGATCACGCAGATAGCCCCATTTAAGTAACTGTAAATTTTGGCGCCTTCTTTTGGTGAGTAACAATCGCGCA
Source organism: Shewanella sp. MM_2022_3 (assembly GCF_022557375.1). Lineage (NCBI taxonomy): Bacteria > Pseudomonadati > Pseudomonadota > Gammaproteobacteria > Alteromonadales > Shewanellaceae > Shewanella > Shewanella sp. MM_2022_3. The sequence continues at coordinate 171,108 of NZ_JAKZGV010000004.1, read as the reverse complement.
CTGCACTAAAGACCACAATAGAGGTCGAGCAGGCAGCCAAACCTTGTAATACCCGGGCAATTTGTAACCAATGGAATTCAATCGCAGCGGCCGCAAGCAAACTGCTGGCACCATAGAGCAGCACGCCAAAGAGTGCCACAGGTCGACGTCCGTAACGGTCGGCCAAGGGGCCAATCAAAATTTGGCCCACACCCATAGCAAATAAAAACAGTACTAATGTGGACTGTACTTCGCTGGCAGACACGGCGAACTCTGCCGCCATGGTGGGCATAGAAGGTAAGTAAATATCAATTGCCAATGGGCTGAGTAGCACCAAAGACATCAAAATAGGTAACAGATTGCGCCGCATAACATGTATCTCGGTTTAACAGTAAAAGGTATTTCAGTGGGCGGTAGTTTAAATAACTCAAGGTATGAACAGAAATGGTATAATTTCCAAAGTGAATTTCCTTTGAGGAATATCTATGAATCTCGACAACTTAGCCAGAATCGACCTCAACCTACTGGTGATATTGAAGGTTTTGCTCGAAGAGCAAAGTGTCACCCGCGCAGCGAGCCGATTACACATTAGCCAGTCGGCGTTGAGCAAGAGCTTGAATCGCCTGCGAGAAACGTTAGATGATCCCCTATTCCAACGTACTGCCCATGGCCTAAAACCCACAGCACATGCGCTCAATATTGGACAAAAGCTGCCGAATATTCTGCAGGACTTATATCAACTGACTCAGCCACCGACGTTTACTCCAGCCAGCAGTAATAGGCAGTTTTCCTTTGCCATGGTCGAAAGTGCCTACGAAACCTTGATCCCCTATTTTATAGGTCCACTATTAAATAGTGCGCCCAATATCAAGCTCGATTCCTATGTCTGGACCGAAAAATCTATGCATGACTTGCAGCAAGGGCAAATTGACTTTGGGATTTCAGGACGGGATCTACACCCACTCTCAGATTCACACACTGACCGACTACCAGAAGGCATTGCCTGCCAAACCCTGTTTACCGATAGACAGGTATGTTTGGTGCGCCAAGCTCATCCCTTGATGGCCGCTCTCACCTCGCCCCAATGGGATTTATCCTTGTACTTAGAGATGGCGCATGTGCAAGTGCGCTGTGAAGGGAGTGATTGGTGGGCGCTGGATTATTTTCTGGCAGAGCTAGGGCACAGGCGCAAAATTAGCACCACTGTGCCAGATTTTTATGGCGCGGCGAGTGTTTGCGCCCACAGTGATTTGATTTTTACCTTACCTTCTAGCTTTGCCCTACATGCCTGTAAACTCTATCCATTAAAGCTGTTGCCTTTACCCTTTGAGTTTATGCCAATGGCCTATGTGTTACTGTGGCATCAACGTAATGATGAAGATCAAGGCCATAAATGGATGCGCGACACTATCTGCCAGAGTGTCGAAAAGCTGATGCTGCCGCAGGGTTAATTGAGTGAGTAATAAACAGCCCAGAACACTGACGTATTCTGGGCTGTTTTATTCAAGCAAACTTACAGAATAAACGTCGCGACCTGCGCATTGAGATCATTAGCACGCGCCTTTAATGCCTGAGCTTGGGTCAGATCCGACTTCGCTGCTTCGGTAATTTCGTCGGTCACATCCTTAATGGCCACCGTATTTTGAGTGATTTCACCCGTTACTTGGGTTTGCTCTTCAGCCGCGGTCGCAATTTGGCCTGCCATGTCCGAAATCACATGTACGGCTTGAGTAATCTCCTCCAGTGCCTTCGCTGCGGCATTAGCGTCTTCAACACTATGACCCGCTAACACTTGGCTGCTTTCCATCAAACTCACCGCCTTCGTCGTTGTACGTTGCAGAGTTTCAATGGTCGCATGTACTTCTTGGGTCGAATCTTGTGTTCGGCGTGATAACACCCGCACTTCATCGGCCACCACAGCAAAGCCACGGCCCTGCTCACCCGCACGGGCAGCCTCAATCGCCGCATTGAGGGCTAACAGGTTAGTCTGCTCAGCAATCCCTTGAATTGTCGCTAAAATGCTAGAAATCGACTGAGCGTGACGACTTAAATCTTCAATGACCTCAGTTGCTTGAGTGACTTCATCCGCTAAAGAATTAATCGAACTGCGGGTCTTATTAACTAACTCTTTCCCTTGGAAGCTGCTCGCTGCTGATTGCTGCGCAGCTGTAGCGGTATTTTCCGCATTCGCGGCAATTTCATTAGTAGCACTTGCCATTTCGGTTACTGCGGTCGCGACCATGGCAACTTCTTGTTGCTGGCGCTGTAATTCGGCCACGGCAATATGGTTAGTTTTGAGGCTACGCTCTGCGTCCGCATCCAGTTCACTAGCCAACTGACGAATATGGCTGATGAGCTGATGCTGACTGCCGACAAATCGATTAAAGCTGTCGGCCAGTACGCCCACTTCATCTTGCGTATCAACCTCAATACGTTGGGTTAAATCGCCATTACCATCGGCAATACGCGCGAGCGCCTGCGATACACGCCCAAGCGGACCTAGCAATAGATTCACCAACCAAGAAATGGCCAATACGCTCAGTAATAGCATCACGGCCGACAGCCCCAATTGGGTCAGCAGTAAATTAGTTAATGGCGCCTCAAGCGTCTCTTTGTCCAGTACTATCACTAATTCCCAATCGGTATTGGGAATATCGACACCCCAAACTAACTTATCGCGGCCTTCGTTTTCGAAATACATTGGCAGCCATGTGCTGGCCTGACGGCTCTGCTGGGGTAAATTATGATTAAGGTCGTTGTCGATATCGCTAACGGGTTTCATCGCCTTAGAGGCATCTTTGTAAGCGATGACAGTACCATCTTTGTGCAGCATGATTGCATGACCATTGGCTGGTAAGGTCATGCGATTGACACTTTCAACCAAACTCGCAATCGACAGGTCGCCCCCAACCACACCTTGTGAAACCGCCTGTGCCATAGTGACCACTAACACATTGTAAGCTACGTCAACATAAGGTTTGGTGAGAATAAGACCGCGCTCATTTATCGCTTGTTTATACCAAGGGCGCGCTCTCGGATCGTAACCCGTACGGTCTATGCTTGGATCGGAGTCCAGCATCTGCCCCGCTTGCGTACCGTAGTAAGTGAGTTGGAATCGCCCAGAAGCTTGCGCCTGCTGCAATGCGTTTAAACTGTCACCTTCAACTTTAACGGCTAACGCCCCTACGATATCCTGACGCCCAGCTAACCACTCTTGAATGCGCTCAGCCTGTTGATCACCCAGTCGCTGCACCTGCTCCAAACTATTTTGCAACAACAATGACTTTTGACTGGAATAACTTTGCCACGACAGCAAGCCAATCACGAGGGAAAGCGCAATCACGACCGAAATCAGGATCTTTTGTTTAAGCGAGTATGAGTTCATGTTGGTATCTACGGTTTTACAGCTTTGAAGGAAGAAGTGGTAAGACTGGCTGGCACTTACTGTAATAAATTTACAGTGTTAGCCAAAACCAATCAAAAATTCGGCTAAATTTTCGCACATGTTACAGCGCAAACAAAGAATCACTCGTCACCAAATTAATAAATAATTAAGCAAAAACATAAAGATAACCAATTAAAACCTGAGAAACACCAAATAACAACCCAAAGTTCACATCAACCACAAGCCACCAACAAACTAAAGTCATGGACGTAAAAGAACGTAAATTAACCCAAATTAACGTGACCCAATCCGTTTATTTATTGCACACTGAACGTCCATAACATTGGGGAAAGAGGCTTCTCTAACATAGCAATTTGGCCAAGCCCGTTATCAAATACTGGGCGACTCACCTTCAGCCTCACCCATTTTGATTAGGAGTTCTTATGATTTATCAACAATTTCAACAGAGCCCATTTCAGCCACGCATTTCAGGAGCACGGGCTTGGTTAGCGATGGCAATCAGTGTCAGTCTAATCTGTTTATCTCTGTTTTTATTACCTTTTGTGCTTTTATTTGGCGCAATTGCTCTAGGCTGCTTAGTGCTATTTAGTCGTATTTATGTAGCGCGCCAATTGAGTAAGTTTAATCGTGAGCAAGCGCGCCGAGCGCAGGCACAAGCGAGCGAGGCGACTAGCCAAACGTCAACGTTTAATCAAACCGCGAATGTTGTGCGTGAACCCCATGCAACTCAGTACCGAGGTCGTATCTTTGAACATCAAAAAGAGGAAGAGTAGCCCTAAGCGCTTAGCAGATCCTTGGCGCGATTAAGGGTATGAATTTCACCGGGATCTTGAGTGATCTTCAGTACAGTATCGATTTGTAAAACAAGCGATTGCCAAAGAGGCTCGATGATCTCAGCCTCTTTGCTATTGGCATGACGGCGCGCTAGATTTAGCAGCGCCGCAGAACCCACCACATCAATGCGCCCCAAAATGCCGTCGGCCAATGCCATACTCAGCTCAATCATGGCAGGCACACTGTGACCATATTTAATGACCTCACGCAGATAGCGCTCAGCTTGGCTCACATCGCCACCCAAGCCACTTTCATCATTTAGCATATGTTGCGCACGGGTAAGCATGGCATCGAGCTGACCTTGCTCTGCCGCTTCGGCCATCCAATACTCACTCGCGATAGGATCTCGCTGACAACCATCGCCATTGGCGAGCATTAAGGCCAAATGATATTGGGCATGAGGATAACCCGCCTGCGCCGCTTTACTTATAAAATGATAGGCTTGCAGTAAATCCTTGGTTTGATAGTAAAGCACGCCTAAATTCGCCATGGCTTCGGTTTGCTCGCCTTCGGCCGCCAGCTGTAAAAAGTGTTTCGCTTGGGCTAAATCCGGCTTAAATGACTCACTGCCCACTAGGTAGAAATAGCCAAGCAGCGCCATCGCATTGACCACGCCAGCCTCAGCCGCAGTAGCTATCGCAGCCTCGCCTTTAATGGCATCGGCCTCTCCCTGATAGCCATGGATTAAACTCACTCCATGCTCATAGAGGGCTTGCATATGGGTTGGGGCTGCAAGGGCAAACCAGTAGGCAGCCTTAGCAAAAGTATCACTGGCTTTTTGTGCGACAGCTTTTACTACTGGGCTATCGTCTTCAGTACCATAGTACTGATCGACGAGGGCAAGCTCCTGCTCCTTAAGCATTAATGCTTTGGTTTTAAAAGAGATCCCCACAAGATACTGCGCATTGGGATCATCCTCCATCACCGCGCGGTAACAGAGATCTTTAACCGTTATCGCATCGCTGGCTTGAAAGCGGTATGCAGGCGCCTCGCAGCCAACCACCTTCGGATACAGATGCTCGACTAAAGCGAGTACATCTTTAATGGCTTTTTGGGCTAAGGCGAGTAACTGCTCTTGGGTAAGATGATATTTTTCAGGGTGAGCGCCACGGTTACCATCAGCGCGCAGGCGATGCAACGCTCTGGTGGTCTTCACATCGATCAGCCGTTTTTGATTTAACAGCTCAATACGATCATAGAGATTGGGGCTAGCAAAGGACACCGCTTTACTCTGCCCTAGCAAGTCAGTCAGCCTATGGGTAAAACTGCGAATATGCAGTAATGACTGAGTAGGCACATCCTGCACATAGTTTTTAGCATTGAGGTAATCATCAAGAAGCGAGGCCGAAAACCCTTGGATAAATTCACTATCCAGTAACTCAGCCTCAGTCCCCATAAATCCTTACCTCAAATTGAATGTGCTCAGTTGATATTATTCCGCAGTTGGCTTTTTAGACACCATATACAAACGGAACAATGCCAAGTTTACGAATAACCCAATAAACGCCATAAAGGTATCCGCGAGCAATTGCACAGGCAAGCCACCAAAAGATGCCGCTGCAGAAAGCTGGCTACCAACCACAGAAAGCGGTAAGTAAAGCATCAATAACGCAATGGTTTTTAACACAATCGGCCCACTAAAGCTAAAGCTTGCCTTAATCGCTTCCAGCGGTGTTAAACGCTCAACTACCACCATAAAGTTCACATAGGCTAGGCGAGCAAACAGATAAAAGCTAATAACGAGTCCCACTAACCACATAGGGCCAAACGCTGCAAATAGCATCACTGGCGCTAAAATGGCCAGTCCAGAGAATACGCCAGCCAAGAGTAAAGGTGGCACAAAGGGTAAGCTGGCTTTCAGTACCATACCAGCCGATGGATTATGCCCTTGGGATCTCAGTTCTAAAAACAGCGTTAACGCCGCAATCAATACCGAGAAGAGCAGCAGAAGGAGCATCATAGCGATCATGTGTGATGCGCCAAACTGCGGGTTTTCCAGATCAACTTTGCTCATCTCTGTGCCAAGCCATAGCTGAATACCAACCTGCACTAATAACAGTGGCACCGTCAGCATGGCAAGCTGAGTGAGATGATTACGGAAAAAGTTATAAGCTTCGGTCAAAATTGCGGATAGTGACATGCGCCTTTCCAAAATAATTGAAGTAAATTAACACCGTGAATTGTCGCTAAGGATACCCAAAATCCCGCCCCAATGCACAACACAAATCACCTGAGTGAACCGTAAATCACAGAAAAGGGCTGCAACAAAAGTCTCAAAGCCGTTACACTGTCCACTTTATTGCGCGCAAACAGTCAAAGGATGCCACTCTATGAAACACACTTTCACACTCTCTATTCTGATTAGCGCCACACTTTTAGCCACACCCACCAGTGCTGGCTGGTTAGATAACCTTGCAGGAACACCAGCAAAAACAGAGAAAGTGGCCACTGGTAGCGTCACCCAATCCAACGCATTAGTTGGCAGCGTGATGTCGCAACTCGGACTGAACCAAACCCAAGCCGAAGGCGGTTTAGGTAGTCTGTTAGGTCTAGCACAATCGAGTCTAGGTTCGAATGATTACACCAAACTAGCTGCCAGTATCCCTAATGCCGACAGCCTATTAGCCGCAGCACCTAAACTTGATGCGAACTCAGGCGTTTCTGGCCTGTTGTCTAAGGCTGGCAATATTGGCTCTTCTCTGCAAGGTAGCGCAATGGTGTTAGATGCCTTTGAAAAACTGGGTATTTCTAAAGAATTAGCCATGCCAATGATCAATATTGCCAAGTCTTATCTTGAGACAAATGGCGCCGAAGGCAGCTCAGATCTGCTGATGAAGGGTTTAAATACTCTGCTATAAATGTCGCCCCACCCTAAGCCTATGCTTAGGGTGAACTTTAACGTGAAAAATCACTCTATCTAGTTATTCCTTCTTGCCAGAGCAGTGCCACTTTATGATTGCGAAGCTGAAACGATTCCTTCAATCTCACACCCATGCCATCTCTCCAGAGGAGAAAGCCCACCAGCTAAAATTAGCGGCGGCGAGCATGTTGCTCGAAGTGGTATATGCCGATGAAACCCTCGCCGCAGAAGAAAGAGCACTATTGCCTAAGCTTCTGACAGAGACCCTATCGATGTCGGCGCAGGATGCTAATGATTTAATTGAAGAAGCCAAAAAAGCCCAAGGTAATGCCACCTCATTATTTGAGTTTACCAATACCATTAATGCCGAATTTAGCTTGGAGCAAAAACAGCAATTATTACTAGCCATGTGGCAATTAGCCTATGCCGATGGACAACTCTCCCAGTACGAAGATCAAATCATTCGCCGTACTGCTGATTTGCTGTATCTCAAACACAGCGAGCTTATTCAGATGCGTAATCAGGCCATCGAAGCCCAAGTGGCACGCTAAAAGCAAGCCATAAAAAAGCATGAATCGCAGTACTGCCATTCATGCTTTTGAATCAAGGTTGTAGATTGCCGTTTCCTGTTCCAGCTGGCTTAGGCAAGCGCCTTACCAATTTCAAAACCGACGCCTCTTAGCTCCGTTAACTTAGACCGAAGCCCACCCATTTCCATTTTTAAGCCTTTTTTAGTCGCAAGCTGCGATAGCCAACTGGTTTTATCGTCATCCTCAATAGTGTCCCAGTCCGCTAATACTTTGTGGGATAAACACAACAAAGCTGCCAATTTAGAAAATGGATTCGAATCCTTAGGATGATCTTGGTAGAGAATGCCTTGCACCAATGCAGGGGTAAATTTCCAATTTTGAGCCAACAAAGCACCAATATCGGGGGAATCATAACCGAGGAGTTCTCGCTCAAAAGCATGCTTATCTTTACCCTGTGCGACAGCTTCGTTAATTTTTTCAGCATCTTCAGGGGAAATTGCCGCAATCAATAAATCACCAATACGGTGAAGGATGCCGCAGGTAAAAGCCTCGTCGGGCTGAACGCCGCACCGTTTGGCCATCTCTTGATTGTAGAGTGCAATTTCGAAGGTTTGTCCCCAAAACTGCGCTAAATCAACACCATTGCATTTAGGCACCGCCCCCATCACGGCAGATGCTAACACTAAGGTACGCAAGGTTTGCATTCCAAGGCGTACTACGGCTTCATCAATACTGCCCACCTCGCGACTGTGGCCGTAATAGGCGCAGTTAGCTAATCTGAGTACCTTGGCACTGATCAGGGGATCATGGGACACCTTAGTCGCAATATTTTTTACTGTAGCGTTGTCGTCGTTAACGACATCAAGCAGTTCACTGATTGCTTTAGGTAAACGGGGCAACTCATCAACTCGACTCAGTAGCGCAGCAGAATCCATATTTATTCTCCTTCTAGATGAATGATCAAAATATAGAACACAAAATCTCGCCTCGCTCTTAAGCTTATGAACACTTATGAGTTGAATGTGCAGCTTTTCAGTCAGTATTTAGCAATCGCAATCTTAGTGAAAATTCAGCCCGCCAATCATAAGAATGCCTCTGCAACACAGCAAAAATCACAGCAATTCGCGCTTTGCGTTATAGTTAAAGATATTAGACTTGCTCAATAGTTAACCTTATTTGTAAATAAATATTTCAAATAATAAGCAGTGGATGTTATAGATTAAATATTGTTCATCAATTGTAAGGAAGCACTATGGGCCAAAATGCACTGGTTAATCGCACCGGGATTATTATCGTTAGCGCACTGATCACCTTAGGTTTGTTCGTGTTTATGGCGCAACTTATCCATCATCCACAGCCATTGAGCGGACAAACGTCAGATGCGCCGCAAATCAATATTTTGATGAGCGAGCGAACACCCATTCCTCCGAAGGAAAGTCGCCAACCCGAACCGCCTAAACCCATCCCAACAAGGGAGCGGGTCACAACGCCGGGCGAAAGTGCTGAAGTGGTCGAATTTAGCCCCCAGACTTTTACTCCCGAAATGCCGATTCAAACGACTCTCTTTACTCAATCGGCCATGTCAGCAGAAGCCTTGCCAGTGGTGCAAGTGTCTCCTCGTTATCCGATTGAAGCAGCACAAAATGGTAAGGAAGGTTATGTGGTCGTAGGCTTTGATATTACTGCGGATGGTACGGTCAGCAATGTGCGCGTGCTCGATGCTAACCCGAAGCGAGTGTTTGATAAGGCAGCGCTTTCAGCAGTGCAAAACTGGAAATACAAACCTAAGTTTGATGCGGGCAAAGCCGTACCCCAATTAAATCAACAAGTACAACTCGATTTTAAACTGGATCAACAGATTTAAGACTCGCAGATCAGCACGCTTAAAACCTTGCGTGCTGATCTGTCATTATTTGAATGACATCGGGATTAAGCAACCTTGTTAACCGCCAAGGCCCGCTTACGACTAATATGGCTCTTTTGCCACCACAAGAATGGGGCAACAAATAGGATTAACGCAAATACATAGGCCATGCTTGCCCCAAGCGCGATACCTAACGCTAAGCAGAAGCCACAACCTAATACCACTAAAGGTAAGTTGCGACGGGGCAATAATTTAGCAGCAGCTAACATCGCCATTAAGTAGATCACGACGAACACCCCGTTACTCCAGGCAATAAGATGTTCGAGTTCCTGACCCGTGATGTGAGTCAGCACTATCACACTCGCCATCACGCCAAGTAAGGCCGCCAAGGCACGGATCGGCACACCATGACGATTCTTAACCACAAAGCAGCGCGGTAAAATACCTTCACAACTAAAACTCCATACAAGACGCGCAGCGCTGGCGGCATAGACGTTTACTGTGGCAAGGCCACTGGCAATTCCCAACACACCAATCACTTGCGCACCGTATCCCCCTAAAAGCGTATCGAATACACCAATCATCGCCACGCTTTTGTCAGTTGGCACTAACAGTAAAATCAGTGTGCAGGCCACATAAATAACCCCCACCAGCACAGTGCCCATCATCATGGCTGGGATCATATCCTGCTGTGGGCGACGAAAATCATCGGCGAGATGAGTCATCGCCTCTATCCCTAAAAAGCTCCAAAAAGCGATACCTGCGGCAATCATCATGGTAGAGATTTCTGGTGAGCCATAGCTGGCAAGTGAGGTTAAATGCCCAGGCTGAAGACTGCTTGCGCCAAAGAGCACCACCACAATGGCGACAATACAAAGGGTTAAGCCGAATTGCAGTTTGGCCGACACTTGAATGCCACGAAGATTGAGCAGGAACAAGCCAAAAATAACGAACACCTCAGCGCCCACCTTGGGCCAGCCATCGAGGGGAATGAGTGCATTAACAAACTGGAAAGTCATCAAAATCGCGGCGGGCGCGCCCATCGGCACGACCAACAAAAAAATGAGTCCGATAGTACGGCCTGCGGTACGTCCAAAAGCCTTTTCCACAAAATAAGCGGGGCCCGCAGCATGGGGAAAGACACTCGCCAGCCGCCCAAAAATCAGCGCCACCGGAATAATGGCTAAGGTGAGGAGTGACCAAGCGATAAGCGCACCAGCATGGGCCTTGTCGATTGTCATTTGCGGGAGAATAAACACCCCAGTGCCCAGCAAAGTGGTGGCCATCAAGCCTGCACCTTGCCAACGTCCTATAGTTCCGCTATGTGAGTTCATCTGTTAACATTCAATGGTTTTGAAGCCGTCAGTATAGTGAGATTTTACGCCGCAATCTGCCGTCAATTTCGGTGTTCTTAGTGGTAAACGCCAGCACAATGACGGTAAAAAGCACTATTTCAGGCAAAATGACGGTGTAACTCAAGGCCTTATACTGAGTTGTACTTTTAGGCCGCCTCACTTGTTATACCCATTTTTATCGGAGTCTACGTTGGATAAGTTTGATACCGCCATCATCAATTGTTTGCGCCAAAATGCTCGCCAAAGTGTTTCCAGTATTGCAGAGCAGGTCAACCTTTCCCGAAGCGCGGTTGCCGAGCGGATAAAAAAACTAGAGCTAGGTGGCGTGATCCGTGGCTATCAAGTATTGCTGAGCGAATCGCAAAAAGAGGGAGTGTCGGCCTACTTCGAAATCCAACATAAATGTCCCCGCTGCGCCGATGTGGTACACGTGTTCCATGCAATCCCCGAAGTAATTACCTGCCGTGGTATTTCCGGTGATATGGATTTGCTGGTGTATGTCCATGCCCCATCAATGCGTCGTCTGCATGAAATCCGCGAATATATCGATACTCACACCGATATCATCAAGATTAAAACCCATGTGGTGATGAGCGAGTGGATTAATAATACTGGCGAGTAATCTTGCTTGCCCCAAACAAGAAACGCCACCCCTAAGGAATAAAGGTGGCGAGGCCCTTGTGGAGGCAGGGCAAACAATACCTAAATATCAAATATGGCTTCCCTTCCCAATAACCTCCCTGTGACAGCAAATCGCGACAAGACAACGCACCTTTAATCACTTCAGCCAGCGTTATTAAAGGGAGTTAGCTCACGGTGCTTCCTTAGACACCGCTTCGCCATTCACCGTAATTCCTTCTTATCTATAACATTGAGCCAACCATGCTCAATCAAACGACCGTCATTTGCCCCGTGTAGAGAATAAAGTTACGCAGCAGTAGCACACCAATCAGACTTAAGCATGCGGTGCCTGCTACATAGGCCCACTTACGCTTTGACGTGGCTGTCATAAACAGGTTCATTGCCAAGGGGCCAGATAATCCGATCCCAACAATGCCAATCCAGAAAACCCATCCCCAGAAGCCATAACCTATCGCATTGAAAGCCGCAAATTTGCTTTGACCGCCTGACAACACTAAGCCCATAAAGAAGGTAAAAATCAGCACTATCTCCACCAAAATCAATGGGATTTCAACCTTATGGATAAAGTGAACTTCCTTGGCGTTAGGATTAGCATTAAGCAACACCCCACCCAGCAGAGAAAATGCCGCGCCGGATGAGAGTCCCGAAGCCAAAAACAGCAGTGGCAATACGGGGTTTTTCAACATCGGATAGCCGGGTAAAGCCGAGAGTAAAAAGCCAGTATAAGCCCCCAGCGCGAGGGAAAAGATCACCAATAAACCGGTAATCGTGGCTTCGAAGCGGCTAAGCCAAGCTGTCAACTTCAGCACTATGGGAAAGCGACTCTCACACCATGCATCAATGGGTTTACGGAATAACAAACCAATCCACATAAACATAAAGACTTGGTAGATGAGCAGGATCAACACACCCATCGACATCACAGACTTAGGATTGTAGAAGACTAATATCTTCCAAAAATCGAAAGGCTTAGTTAAGTCCAATACCAAGATGCCTAGACCCGCCATCACTGCCACGGGCGCCACAATACAGGCTGCCTGCACAAAGCCAGACTGGTACGCATTATGTTTCAACACAAAATGCTTGAGTAACACCGCAAAGAACATGGCGCCAGCAGATGCCCCCGCTAAAAACAGGTAAATTGCAATTGGCCAATGCCACACTAGCGTATCAAAATGTAGGGCGCTCATATTGCCACCTCCCCTGATTTAGCCACAATGCGGAACAGTTTTGGCCGAGTGCCGAGGTCGACCTTAGCCCTTTGGGTTGGGTTAGCCTTTAGCACTTGTACCACCTGAGAAGTGGGATCTTTTAAGTTGCCAAAGACCAATGCCTTAGTCGGGCAGGCCGCTACACAGGCAGGTTGTTTACCTTGGGCGAGGTTTGTCTCACGGCAAAAATCGCATTTGTCCGCAGCGTGGGTAACAGGATTAATAAAACGAATTTTGTATGGGCAGGCTGCAATGCAATATTGGCAACCCACACACTTCCAAGCATCTACCGCCACAATGCCAGTCTCTTTATCGATAAAGGCGGCACCCGTCGGGCAAACATTGACGCAGGGCGCGTCTTCACAATGCTGGCAAGACTTACGACTGAAGTGATAAAACTGGTTCGGATATTCCCCATAGGGTCCAGTTTGCTCTATTTTTAATCGGGCAACACCCTCGGGCACTTGGTTGGTTTCACGGCAGGCAACTTCGCAAGCTCGACAGCCAATACACTTAGTTTCATCGTGGATCAGTGCGTATTTCACACTAGGTTCGGCTTTAGCCTCATTAGAGGCATTCACAGTAGCCAGTAATGTGCTACCCGATGCCCCTGCCAATAAGGCGCATGCTCCTTTGAGAAATCTTCTTTTTGAATTTTCCATAACCTTACTCCTGCTGGCCTGTATGGCAAGTACGGCACAGCTCACTACGAACCTTAGGCGTCATCTCTGCCATAGGATCGGTTGGGCTATGTAATTTATGGCAAGCGGCACAGGCCACTTTTTGGGCATGCACATTATGCGTCCACTCTTGGGAGCTGAGTTTGGCTGGCATATGGCATTTTTGGCACACCTTTAATTGCACAGCAGCTTCGGATGCCTCATTTAATCCAAAAACCACTAAATCATTTGGTTTTTTGGGATGATCACCTTTTTCACCATGACAGCTTGAACAGGTCATTTTCATGGCATCCTGGCCGTGATGCCCTAACATTTGACCATTACGCTTATGACACTTCATGCAAGCATCACTATTAATTTGCTTAGCGGGTTCAGCACTTGTTGCGGAAAAACTGAGCAGCAATGCCATTGCACCCAAGCGTAATGACCACAGCCATTGTCGTGTAGACATAGCGAGTCCTCATATCAATTCATTGGGAAATAAAGAGGAAGTCAGGGTTCGGAGAACTCCGAACCCGACGAGCGTGGTCAAACGGCTAGCGCTTGCTTGAGACTTGTTGCATCCCACTGTTTATGCTGATTCATTTCAATAAAACCAATATTGAATTTGCTGAATAGCTTTTTCATGGGTGAATTGATTTGCTTACCGGCGTCGCTGATCACCATTTTGACTTCTGAAGAATCATGGTCAATCAACACATAGTCGAGACGGCATTCATGGTTTAAATCAGCATCGTGCTGGTCCATGTCAAATACAGTGTCGAGTGGAACATTGCAGCAGACATCGTATTTGCCTTCAACGACAGTTTTTAATGATTTAAAAAAGTTGAAACTATCTTCATCAAATAACACTGGTTTGAGTTTCATTTCATGATGTGCAGCCTCCTCGGGATCCGCCCTAAAAAACTTAATGCAAGTCATGACAAACATTACAAACACAAATGGCACCGCTACGAATAGTACGAAGTACATAAACGCATAGCTGAGAATGACTGAAGTATTCATATACGCCTCCAATAACACAATTATATTTTTGTTTTCTCCTTTAAAGCACCTTCAGTATTATTGCAGACGGGATTTATTTTTTTGATCTGGATCACATGTTTAAATTCAAAATTAAACATAAACAACAAGTTAGGATACAGCACACATTGCTGTATAGCGTAAATCTAAAATGCACATATTGATAATAGTTAATTAAAAAAATGAAATTGGCGTAACTGAATATCAAAAATTAAAATTTCAAATTAGTTTAATAATATTTTTTGAAATATAAAAAATCAAATTCTAAACCTATTGTTACATATAGATAAATTTAAGGTGCAAAACTTGGGATGGATTTCACATTAAATTAAATTAATAACACCATAATTAGGTGTTCTTTAAAGTATTTACTCAATATTAAGGAATATAAAAAATGCATATTAGTAACATGGATGGCCTCGATATTCTGAGTTTAAAAATACTTGTTTCATTATATGAGAACAAGTCTGCAACCTATGTATCAAAGGCATTAGATATCCCAGCCCCCAAAATAAGTCGTAGCCTTAAAAACCTGCGAGAAGTATTTGGTGATGAACTTTTTATCCGTAAGAAATATGGCTTATTCCCCAATGAATTTGTCACGCACTTATACCCGATAGCGAAACAAACCATTGAATGTACGGAGAAGTTTCAAAAGGTACGAGCAGCCAATGTCAATCATGTTAAAACACATGTTGAGATTGCCGCCCCAGGCCTTATTGCCTATGCCTTCCCTAAAGCCTTAATGCAAGCTATCAAAGAAGAGCAAAAATCTATCCATATCAATATTACCCCTTGGTCACTGCATACCACGCAGGACATCATCAATGGTGATACCACCCTCGGTATTTGTTGCAATAAGAGTACCGCAGATGTCGCAGCCTATGGAGACAAGTTACAAACCACAACACTGCAACGTATGGGTAAGGTGTATCTTATTGCTAGCCGAAATCACCCCATTTTTAAGCGAGAAATTACCTTAGAGACGATTGCAGAGTATCCCTATGTCAATACTGATCTCGGTAATCCCAGTACTCGCCTTAGCCCATATCAAGAATTCTGTATAAAAAATGGTATAAAACTCAATACTGAAATTACCATTACCAGTATTTCTAGTTTGTTTGAATATTTAGGAGAGAGCCAAACTATTTCTTTATTACCCTACCGAGTGGTTTATGAAATGGTGGCAGAAATACCCGAACTGCATACCTGTCAATTATCACAACTTGAGGCAGAACGTTTATACGCCGACACCGAAGCTCCGACGATCTTCTTGGTGCAAAAGAATCAGCCCAATCGCGCTAGCGAAGAGCTGGCGTGGCTCAGTGAACAAATAAAGAAAATTGTTGATAGCATTATTTAGCGATAAATACTTAACACGTTTTCATCTTATTATTCGAGGTGATAGGCATATTGTGCCTTAGCTTAGGCTCCACCTCACCGCTCCTCCGTGTCGTCCCAAGTTTTGTTAAGACGGGCATACATCTTAATCGTCAAACACGTTACACTAGGCCCATCTTTATCCTGATCGATCTTGCTATGCGAACCGAAAACACAGCCACACTTAATCTCATGTGGGGCGCACTGATTCTGGAAGAATTAGCACGTCTTGGTGTGCAGCATGTCTGCATGGCACCAGGCTCACGCTCAACCCCGTTAACTCTTGCAGCAGCCCAGCAAACCAAGCTGAAACGTCATTTGCATTTCGATGAGCGCGGCTTAGGGTTTATGGCGCTTGGATTAGCCAAAGCCAGCTCTGCGCCCGTAGCCATTATTACCACCTCTGGCACGGCCGTCGCTAATCTTTATCCTGCAATAGTCGAAGCGTGGCTCACCCATGTGCCTTTAATTGTCCTCAGTGGTGACAGACCGCCAGAATTACTCGGTTGTGGCGCTAACCAAGCCATAGTGCAACCAGCCATTTTTGCCCATTATGCCCAACAGGTGAATCTCCCCACGCCGGATGTGCACATTGCACCGCAGATGTTGCTCACCACGCTTGATGAGGCCGTGGCCAATCAAACACGCCCTGTGCATATCAACTGTATGTACCGTGAGCCGCTATATCCGAGTGAATTAACTGCCACAATTCTCGATAGCGAATCGCCATACCTCAAGCCGCTGCAAACATGGCTGCAACAAGCACGTCCTTACACTCTTTATGGTAAGCGTGAACAATTAAGCAGCCCGAGCGAAGATGCCATTATGCGTTTCGTCCATGGTAAGGGCGTCATCATCGCGGGTACGCTCACGCCAGAGCAAGATCCACAGCAACTCATTGCGCTATCTCAAAAAATTGGCTGGCCGTTACTAACCGATGCTCAGTCCCAACTGCGACAACATCCGGCGGCGATTGGTAATATTGACCAACTACTGCAACATCCCAAGGCGCGCAATCTGTTACAAGAGGCTGACCGCGTGCTGGTGTTTGGTGGACGCTTATTGTCTAAGCGTTTGATTGCTTACCTTGCCGAACAAAACTGGCACAGTTACTGGCAAGTGCTGCCGCAGCAGGACAGGCTCGACCCAAGCCATAACGCTAAACACATTTGGCACGCCAACGCCGCCCAATTTGCATCGCTTAACTGGTATCGCTCTTCATCGGCGAATTGGGCTAATACCTTAGTTAGCTACAACGATGAATTGCATAGTTTATTCGTGCGCAATATTGATCAAGGTGAGTTTGGTGAAGCTCAGGTTATCCGCGCGATTGCCAATACACGACCACTGGAGCAGCAATTGTTTATCGGCAATAGCCTGCCGGTACGTTTGTACGATATGTACGCGCCAGTGAGCTGCTGCACTGCCACCACTTACACTAATCGCGGCGCCTCGGGGATCGATGGCTTACTGGCCACCGCCTGCGGTATTGCAGCGCACCAAGGTAAACCGACCAGCTTGATTATTGGGGATTTATCCCAGTTGCATGATCTCAACTCCTTTGCCATCGCCCGCAATTTAACCAGTCCGCTGGTGATCATTATCCTCAACAACGATGGCGGTAATATCTTTAATCTCTTGCCCGTCCCCAATGAGGAACTGCGCAGTGATTACTATCGGTTAAGCCATGGTCTGGAATTTGGTTATGCCGCCGCTATGTTTAATCTTCCTTATAACCAAGTGGATAACTTAGCCGACTTCCAAAATAGCTATAATGAAGCGCTGGATTATCAGGGTGCTTCTGTCATCGAAGTCACCGTTAGCCAACACCAAGCCAGCGAGCAGATCGCCGCGCTGAATTTATGGGTGAAACAAAGCTAATGCCGACCGTGGCCCGTTATGGAGAGACAGCACAGCCAAACTTGGTCCTGATCCATGGTTTTTTAGGATCGAAGGCCGATTGGCTACCGCTGATCCCTAAACTCAGCCAACATTTTCACTGCATCTGCCTCGATTTACCCGGCCACGGCGACAATCAACCAGAAATCGCATCGACGCTCACTGATGGCTTCGACTTTTGTGTCCAAGACATTATCAGCCGCCTCGATCGCCTCGGCATTGAAGCGTTTTACCTCTATGGGTATTCCCTCGGTGGCCGGATTGCCTTACATCTTGCCCAAGCTTATCCGCAGCGAGTGTTGAGTTTGTGGCTAGAATCCTGTCATCCCGGGCTGACAAATACCGAAGAACAAGCCGCGCGCAGCAAGAGCGACAACCTGTGGGCCAAACGGCTGCAAAGCTTGAGTAGCGTGGATTTTTTACAGCTTTGGTATCAACAGGCCGTGTTTGCCGATATATCGGACAAGGCGCGCAATGCCTTGATAGCAAAGCGCGTGGCGCAGCTCGACCAACATCCCAAACACATACTCAAGCAAATCTTTTTGGCTACCTCACTTGCCCGCCAAACTTCACTTTGGGATCTACCTGCAAGCCTTGCTTGCGAATGCCATTTTTTTGCCGGCAGCCAGGATGCTAAATTCACCGCAATAGCAAAGGACTGGCAAGCACAACAACCCATCATCTTGCATCAGATTGAACAGGCGGGGCATAACATACATCAAGCCAATCCTGCGGGATTACTGGCCTGTATAAGAAGTTTGTTCGTCGAACGCTTGACGTAGAGATACACGCAAACAGACCGCCTTTAAATCGATAAAGCGTTAAGGAAAATATGATCTTAACTTCACTTAGCTTGTATTTATATCGCCTGCCCTTAGACCGCTTTTTGCCCGTGGGTAAACAACGCATTGACCACAGAGCAGGCTTGGTACTACAGGCAAAAGCGCAAGCCGAAGGTGAAGTGCGTGAGCAGTATGTTGAAATCGCGCCACTCTCAGGGTTCGATATCGACCAACAGCCATTATTAGGCTTTAGCCGTGAAAGCCTCGATGAGGTTCAACAGGCCTTAGTGGCGCTATTACCCAAGCTTCAAAACCAATCAATTGATTGCTTGCTCGAGCAGGCCGAAGCGAGTCCCTATCCATCCATTGCCTTTGGCTTAAGCCTGCTACATGCCAAACTCAGCGGAAAACTCGATACAGTGCGCCCAGTTACCACCACAGTACCGTTGATTTACCAGCCAACAGATGCGCCCAAAGCCGAGTTGATAGCTAAAATCGCCAAGCTCGATAGCAGTGTGCGCTCAGTTAAAGTGAAGGTTGCACAAACCTCCATGGAAGATGAGTTGAGCCTGATTTATGGCATCTTAAGCCAAAGACCGGAACTCAAGCTGCGCTTAGATGCCAACCATGGATTTAGCTTAGAACAGGCTCTCGACTTTGCCGCTTGCTTGCCACTGGATAGCATTGAATATATTGAAGAACCTTGCCAAAAGCCGCAGGATAATCACACTCTGTATCGCGCCATTCCCCTGCCCTATGCCCTAGATGAATCCCTCAATGACCCAGATTATCAATTTGTGATGCATGAGGGATTAACGGCATTAGTCATCAAACCCATGCTACTGGGCAGTATTGAAAAACTTCAGCGCCTTATCGACGAGGCGAACAGCCATGGCGTGCGCTGTATCTTAAGTTCCAGCCTTGAGGCCAGCTTAGGTATCAATGATTTGGCCCATTTAGCCGCCATACTGACGCCCGATGAAATTCCTGGGCTCGATACGTTAGCCGCCTTTAGCCAAGACTTAATCGTACCAAGCGGCAAGCCCCAAACTCTTACGCTTAAATGCCTTAAACTTGTCGCCAGTACGCAGCAGGATTAATTGCTAATGTCCGAATCTAAAACATTGGCCTCATCCCAATCTATTTCACAGCAAGGTATTTCGCCATTACATAGCGCCGCGCTCACGCTCCCTGAACAAACCGCGGTTAAGTGCAATGGGCAAGACATCAGCTACGCGAGCTTAAGCCAAATGGTGCTGGGATTAGGTGAGCAGCTCACGCGCATCGGCGTTGGTCAAGGGCAACCACTGGCGTGTATCAGTCGTAATAATCTAGAGATGATTTGCCTGTATTGGGCCTGCGTGGATATTGGCGCCATCTTCTTTCCTATCTCACCGCGCTTTCCGCTGGCGCAAGTTCAAGGGCTTATCGATAGCCACCAAATCCCTTTCTATTGGAGCGAAGATGAGCTGGCTTTATTAGGCAGTCATCAACTCACGCTAGATTTTAGTCTAGGCGTGGCTCCAAACGCTGGCCTAACCGCGACAGCTTTTGATATTTATCGTCCTAGTAATGTGATTTTAACCTCTGGCTCCAGCGGTTTTCCTAAGGCGGCCGTACACAATCTTGCGAATCACATTGCCAATGCCGAGGGCGCCCGCAGCCTGATCCCGCTGGTAGCTGGTGATGCTTGGTTATTATCATTACCGCTGTTTCATATTGGCGGCCTTGCAATACTCAACCGCTGCGCCCTAGTCGCGGCGACTGTGGTGCTGCCAGATCTCGCGCTCCCGCTACAGGTACAAATCGAGCGCGATGCGTTAACCCATATGTCCCTCGTACCGACCCAGTTAGTCAATTTGCTCACTGACAAACAGGCCTCGCTCCACAGTATTAAAGCCCTGCTACTCGGTGGCGGTGCAGTTTCTATCGATTTACTTAAGCAACTCGAACAGCGCCATATTGCCAGCTTTACTAGCTACGGTATGACGGAAATGGGCTCGCAAATCACCACTGGCCCCGCGCTGAGCGATGGTAGCAGCGGTAAATTACTCCCAAGGCGTGAGCTTAAGATTGTTGATGGGGTGATTTGGGTTAGGGG
This sequence comes from Shewanella sp. MM_2022_3, assembly GCF_022557375.1. Taxonomy (NCBI): domain Bacteria; kingdom Pseudomonadati; phylum Pseudomonadota; class Gammaproteobacteria; order Alteromonadales; family Shewanellaceae; genus Shewanella; species Shewanella sp. MM_2022_3. The sequence continues at coordinate 150,562 of NZ_JAKZGV010000004.1, read as the reverse complement.
CGAATGCTTATTTATGGGCTATCTCACTGATAAGGGAATAGAAAAGCCACTTGATGCCGACGGTTGGTTTTATACCAAGGACAGAGGCGAATGGGATGCTAACGGCAATCTTAAGATCCTTGGCCGCGTCGATAATATGTTTATTAGCGGCGGCGAAAACATTCAACCAGAAGAGATTGAAGCGGCACTCAAACTTCATCCGCTAATAGATGAGGCAATCGTCTTCCCTCAGCCCGATCCCCTCTTCGGCCAGCTCCCCGCGGCTATTATTCGCGGTGACATTTTCCACGCTAAGACTATCAGCAGCGATATAAGCCGCAGCCACACCAGCCAAGAGATGAGTGCGATAGAGGCCGAGCTTGAAGTCTTTCTCGCCGACAAAATCGCCCGCTTTAAAAGACCACGCCGCTATTACCCTTGGCCAGAAAATGCCGCGCAAACAGGCTTAAAAGTGAATCGGCAACCGTTGATTGCCAGCATCCAATCCAAGTCTTGATGATTTCGGCCACAAAAAAACCTGCCGAAGCAGGTTTTTTTGTTGTCTAGAAAGAAAACGTAGCTTAATTAGGCTTCCATACAAGCCTTAAGCTTATTCATGGCGTTTTTCTCTAACTGGCGAATACGCTCAGCTGACACTTGATAGGTTTCTGCCAATTCCTGAAGGGTAGTTTTATCATCGTCTAACCAACGGGCACGCAGAATATGCTGGCTACGCTCGTCTAAGGTTTTGATGGCCGACAATAAACGACCTTGGGCATTAGATTCCCAGTTATCGTTTTCGATGTTTTCGGCTAAATCCGATGAATGATCTTCAAGATATTGCACTGGGGCAAAATCCTGCTCATCATCGTTATCACTGCTCAGATCAAACGCAGGATCCTGCGCCGCCATACGTGATTCCATCTCTGTCACATCGGCCTTAGAGACACCTAAGTTTTCTGCGACCATTGCGACTTCATCATCGCTAAACCAACCGAGGCGAGTTTTCGCTTTACGGATATTAAAGAACAACTTGCGTTGCGCTTTGGTGGTAGCGACTTTAACAATGCGCCAGTTTTTCAGCACATATTCGTGAATTTCAGCTTTAATCCAGTGCACAGCAAAAGACACTAGACGGACGCCTACATCGGGATCGAAACGCTTAACCGCTTTCATCAGACCGATGTTGCCTTCTTGGATCAAATCCGCCTGCGGCAGACCGTAACCTGAGTAGCCCTTAGCAACATGCACCACAAAACGTAAGTGCGACATAATCAGTTGCTTCGCTGCTTGCAGATCACCCGTTTCCTGCAAACGCTTGGCTAACTCATACTCAGTCTCAGCGTCTAACATTGTCATGCTAGTCACTGAATGGATATAAGCTTCTAAACTACTGCTGCCCTGAGGGACTGTTAGTGCCATTGATTGCGTTTGAAAGGTCATTCGCGCTCCTACTTTCTTGCTACTTATCAAATATAAGTCGATTTCATCCTGTGGTTTCACTCAAAACACCCTAAGGATGAGCTGACGAACTATCGGCTAATTGACAGAGTATGTCAACCTTCGCTCGTCTGGGGTGTTACTTTTAACCCCGTTGAATAGACATTGCAAGTGAACAAAAGTTCATCGCCAGCCATATTTATCAAGGTATTTAAACTATAAGCGATTGATCATTAGGAAGGTTCAATCGTTCTTAAATGTTGCCTTACCGAAAGATAAGAACCTAGCCAACCTAAAAAAGAAGCCAAGCCCACTAATTGTAGCAGTTCGGTAAAGGTCAGAGACTTCATCTCTAGCTGACTACCATACAAACCGAGCAATTCGGCTAGGGCAGAATCGAGATACCAAACCAACAAGTTAATGATAAGCCAAGCTAATACACCGCCAATCACTCCGTACCAAATACCGGTATAAAGGAAGGGACGTTGAATAAATGCCTCAGTTGCCCCGACTAACTTCATCACTTCTATTTCACTACGGCGATTCATAATGGCTAAGCGAATCGTGTTACCTATCACTAATACCACCGCCAAGACGAGTAACGCCGCAATCGCCATTACCGTGCGTTCGAGTAAACGCACCACAGCCTGTAGCCGCTCTAACCATTCAATATCTAAGCGACCAAAACTGATTTCAGGCTCGCGCTCAAGCTTAGTCAATAATTCGCGAGCTCCCACTGGCGTGGAATAGCGCTGGGTTGGTGTCACGGTAATTACCGCGGGAAGCGGATTTTTATCAAGATAGGCTAACGCTTCACCAAATCCAGATAGACGCTGAAACTCCTCAAGCGCTTGATTGCGGTCGATATACTGTACCTTTTCTACCTCGGGATAAGCGCGGATACGCGTTAACAAACTTTGAATAGTCTGCTCGCTGCGATTTTCATCGATAAAAAGTGAAATCTCCGCCGCGCTATTCCAAGAAGTGGTAATAGTCTCGGCATTTTTAACTAGCACTTGCAATGCTGCGGGCAAGCTTAAGCTCACCCCAAGCACAGCCATCGTCATCAAAGAAGAAACGGGACTGCGCCATAACTCGCCCATACTCGCCATGGCTTGCTGCACATGACGAATAAAAAACATCACGATGCGCCCTGAAATGGGCAACTTACTGCGCGTTAATTTGGCGTTATCACTCATAGCGCATTACCTCGAGCAGTCGCGTGTCCATGATGTAATTCCTGGGCACCGAGCATACGCCCTTGCTTCAAGGTAAAAGTGCGGTATTTCATCCGCGCGATCAGTCCCAGATCGTGGGTGGCAATGAGCACGCTCGTGCCTGCATCGTTAAAGGTTTCGAATAGGCGCAAAATATCCATCGACAATTTAGGGTCCAAGTTGCCCGTCGGTTCGTCGGCCAGCAATAGTGGCGGTTTATTAACGATCGCGCGGGCGATACCGACACGTTGCTGCTCACCACCGGATAACATGATGGGGTTATGGCGCTCTTTGCCATATAAACCCACCATATCCAATGCGCCAGCGACCCGTTTGCGGATCTCGCCATGGGAGAAACCTTCAATCACTAATGGTAAGGCAACATTGTCGAATACGCTTCTGTCCATCAATAGATGATGGTTTTGGAAAATCATCCCAATATTGCGACGCAAATAGGGCACGTGTTTGGGGCTGATTTTGGCAATATCGTGGCCATTAATCGCCACACGGCCAGTGGTGGCGCGCTCGATCACTGTGATTAATTTCAACAGGGTACTCTTACCCGCACCCGAATGGCCGGTTAAGAATGCCATTTCACCTTTTTGTAGATGAAAATTCACTTCCTCCAGCGCCATTTGGCCACCAGGATAAATCTTACTGACCTGCTGAAAATCAATCATAAATTAGCTATCCGCTTTCTCTTGAGTGAACAAGGCATCAATAAATTCTTTAGAATTAAAGGTACGCAAATCATCAATTTGCTCACCCACGCCAATATAACGTAGCGGGATTTTAAACTTGTCGGCAATCGCAAACACCACGCCGCCCTTGGCGGTACCGTCGAGCTTGCTGATGGTCATGCCGGTAACGCCAACGGCTTCTTGGAATAGCTGCGCCTGGCTAATCGCATTTTGGCCAGTGCTCGCATCTAAGGTCAGCATCACTTCGTGCGGCGCTTCTGGGTCGAGTTTCTTCATCACTCGCACTACTTTCTTTAACTCTTCCATCAGATGCGACTTGTTTTGTAAGCGACCCGCTGTATCAGCAATTAATACATCAATTTTTCGGGCTTTAGCAGCTTGCAGCGCATCAAAAAGTACCGAGGCACTGTCGGCGCCGGTATGTTGGGCTATCACAGGGATATTATTGCGTTGGCCCCAAACTTGTAATTGCTCCACCGCTGCTGCGCGGAAGGTATCGCCCGCCGCTAACATCACAGACTTACCTTGGCGCTGGTATTGCTTTGCCAGTTTGCCAATCGTGGTGGTTTTACCCACACCGTTAACACCGACCATAAGAATCACAAAAGGACCATTGGTATTTTCAGGCACTAATGGGATTGCCACAGGATCGAGTGTCTTTTGCATTTCATCACGCAGCAGATCGTAGAGTGCTTCGGCATCCTTTAATTGCTTGCGCGACGCGTGTTCAGTCAGGCTCTGGATAAGGCGTGAAGTGGTTTCGACACCCACGTCGGCGATTAAAAGCTGTTCTTCCAACTCTTCAAACAGTTCATCGTCGATTTTTTTACCACGGAATAAACCGATGAAACCGCTACCAATATTTTCGCTAGTACGCATTAAGCCGCGTTTTAGACGCGCGAAGAAGCTTTCTTTGGCGGGTTTTGCCTGAGGTTCGGGTTGTTGCTCAAGGGGTTGTTCAGCTTGGACCTGTGCAGCGGCAAGTCGCTCTGCTTCTGCTTGGGCTTCAGCGGCCTGTTCTTCGGCAACTCTTTCGGCTTGTGCTTGTTCAGCGGCTAACTGCTCTGCCTGCGCTTGCTCCGCTGCTAAGCGCGCGGTTTCGGCCGCCTGTTGTTCGGCTAAACGCGCAGCTTGCTCTTCGGCAATGCGCTGGGCTTCCGCTTCTGCTTGAGCTTTTGCCGCTTGTTCTGCTGCAACTCTTTCCGCTTGCGCTTGTTCAGCGGCTAACTGCTCTGCTAGAGCTTGCTCCGCCGCTAAATGCGCGGCTTCGGCGGCCTGTTGTTCGGCTATACGTGCAGCTTGCTCTTCGGCAACACGCTGGGCTTCTGCTTCTGCTTGAGCTTTTGCAGCTTGTTCTGCTGCAACTCTTTCCGCTTCTGCTTTTTCGGCCGCTAATTTGTCGGCTAGAGCCTGTTCGGCGGCCGCCTTTTCAGCCGCGAGACGGGCTTCTTCAGCTTGCTGCTTTGCTAATGCTTCGGCTTGCTCGGTTTGCGATGGAGTAGAGACTGGGGTTTGCTCGACAACCTCATCTTGTGATTTATCTTTACGAAACCAGGAGAAAAAACCTTTCTTTGCCATGTGTAATTCCAGCGCTCTACTTCAGTGTTGAATTTAAAATAAGACCCTGCCGTTATACCAGATTACCGCGGCAATTACGCCCAAAAAGTCGGCAATTAGTTCTGCTCTATCAGCCTTCTCACCTTTTACTAGGAGTTTGATATAAAATAGTGGCCTTTATAAAGGTGGCATAGTCTACCACTTTCTTTCTTCAGGCAAAATCACGGGGGCACTTTGGCTAATAATCGTGCAAACAACAAGCAAGTGACCAAGAGTCAAACGGCCAATAAGAAAGCCGGTAGCGGCCAAGTGCGGATCATTGCAGGACAATGGCGTTCGCGCAAACTGCCCATCCATGATTTAGACGGCCTGCGGCCGACCACAGATAGAGTCCGCGAAACCCTCTTTAACTGGCTTGCCAATGATATTGCCCACGCAAGGGTGCTCGACTGCTTTGGTGGCAGCGGCGCCTTGGCGCTTGAGTCCCTCTCACGCTATGCCAGTTACGCCAAGATTATCGAGTTGCAACGTCCAGCTGCCATGCAACTTAAAGCGAATCTCAATACCCTCAAGTGCGACAATGCCGAGGTACTCAACGCCGATACTTTAGTCGTGCTGCAAAATGGCTGCGAGCAAGGGTTTGATGTGGTGTTTATCGATCCGCCTTTCCGCAAAGGCTTAGCAGAAAAAACCATTCAACTGTTGGACAGCCAAGGTTGGCTTAATGATGGCGCGCTCATTTATGTGGAGGTTGAGTCGGAATTAACTCACATGGCAGTCCCTGCGACTTGGCAACCGCTCAAAGACAAAACCGCAGGGCAAGTTAGCTATCGCTTATATCAATACCAAGCCGAAGACTCTCCGGCTAACACCAAGGAATAGCATGTCGTTACTGATCAATATGGGCAAAGCCATCACCCTAATAGCGTGGCTGATGATGGCTTATAACCTTGTTATGCCTTTTGCTGGCAATATCGGCATTATTCTCAATATCTTGCTCGGCATTACTTGCTTGATGCATTGCTTCCAGGTTGCCATCTTCCATATGCTGTTTAAAAATCTGCTGACGCTGCGCAAACAAGATTATCTGCAAGTGTTTATCTTCGGCGTATTTAGTTTATTGAGCTATCGTCGACAGGTGTTAGCGCAGGCGTAAGCGCACTAAACCTTTGTCGAAAGGCACTCGGTGTTAAACCGGTAATACGAGTAAACGCTTTGCGACAGGCGCTCACATCCTCATAGCCAACTTGATGCGCTATGGTCTCGAAACTCAGTGGACTATTTTCGAGTAAGTCGCAGGCCTTTTGGATCCTGAGTTTTTGTAGGTATTCATTAGGCTTATGCCCTGTCGCTTTCACAAAACGTCGCAAAAAAGTTCGCTCGCCCATACAGCACTGCTGCGCCAAAACCGCAACATTCATCGGCTCACCATAGTCGGTTTGTAGGCGATTTTGCAGACCCAAGATCACAGCATCCCCATGATCTCGTTTAGGTAAAAACTGTTGGTAATAACGCTGTTCACGCCCACCGGTATCGATAACAAGGTACTTACCCAGTTGGCGCATGACTTTCACATGGCAAAACTGCGCGACTAACTCTAGCCCCAAGTCGAGCCAGGACATCATGCCAGCAGCCGTGATGATATCGCCCTCGTTAACCATTATTTTTTCGATCTCGAGTTTCACCTGTGGATATTGGGTTTCAAACGTTTCCACTAATCCCCAATGGGTTGTCGCCTTGCGGCCATTGAGTAAACCCGCTGCGGCCAGCACAAATGCTCCCGCACAGGCAGAACAGAGAATAGCTCCTCGGGCATGTTGCTGCTGTAACCATAATCGCAATGAAGGCGCTGCATTGAAGTAAAGCTCAGTCTCGATGCTCGGCGGGATAATCACTAATTGATAGCACTCTTCGAGATTCATCTCCTCTAGGGATAATCGAGTCACTGCAAAACTGCTTGAGCTTAGGGATTTATTTTCGTCAGCTAACATCAGCTTATTAGCCACCAGCAACATCTCTTCTAAGCCAAATACGGCTGAAGTTAAGCAACCGGGTATGGCTAATATCGCCACTTTTAATGGGGATGGCTCGGCAAAGTTTGTCAATTTAAGCACCATAGATGTCATTTCTGCCACTCTTAATGGCAATGAATCTACCGCAAACTCTCCTTCGAAGACATCTTTTGCAAGAGAAACGAACAGGAGAAAAATATGTCGAGCTTAAACCAGATCCCAGCGAACAGCGCCTTAGTGATTATTGATGTGCAAAATGACTACTTTCCCCATGGGGCTTACCCACAATGGCAAGTCGATGAGGCATTAGCGCGCACCTTGCACTCAGTGCAATGTGCCCAGCAACAGGCAATACCGATTATTCTCGTGCAGCATATCGCCGATACTGCTCAGGGTGACGCCCCCTTTTTTAACTCACACACTCAAGGAGTTGAAATCCATCCAGCGCTTTTAGCTGAGCTACCCAATGCTCCAATTGTGGTAAAACAATTTGCCGACAGTTTCGATGGCACAGAGCTAGCCAACTTACTCCAAGATATGCAAATCAAGCATTTACTCTTATGCGGTATCATGACTCAAAACTGCGTGACCCATACAGCGCTATCACCCGCGGCACAAGCCTATTCAGTGCAAGTGATTGCCGATGCCTGCACAGCTCCCACGCAAATGGTGCATCAAATTTCGCTAAGCGCCTTGTCCCGCAGAGTGGCATTAATCAATAGCCAAGACTTATAAGACGAGAAAGCAAAAAGCCCTCGAAGAGGGCTTTTTATTTGAATATCAAGCTATTGAAGCGCTAAACCTTATCCTTTTGGATAGGGGTGAGCAACACCTTTGTGGCAGTCCACGCAGGTCTTTCTTGCTTCAGGATCTTTCTTGAAGTTGTTGGTGTGCATTCTCACAGCCATTGGCTTCATTGTTTCAGGTTGATTTTCATAAATACGAGTATGGCAATGTTGACAGTTAGCAGAGTCATTACCACGGAAGTAAGCTAAAGCTTTGTCAGCTTGCTCTTTGCGGTTTTCGTCTAGCCAAGCTTGAGTGTTAAAACCATCGATAGTTAAGAAACCGTATAAGTCCTTAGATACGATGATTTTCTTGATCAAGTAATCCACTGGAGCATGTGGTAAGTGGCAGTCTTGACATTGTACGGTCACACCAGCACGGCCACCGCCATGGGCAGAAGCTAACACTTCATTTTTCAATGAGTGGTTGCTATGGCAGCTCATACAAAATGCGTCTTCACTCGTCGCATGTAAGGTTTGTTGGGTTGCAAAGTAGCCCACAACACCAATAACGATACCAACAACCAGTAGCGCTAGGATGGAATATTTCGCGCTGGGTTTAAATAGTGCACGCCAGTTCATCACTCTATCTCCGAAAATATGGTCAAAATTAGTTTTTATAAGACTATTTTATATTTTTTCATTTATTAGAAATTTGATTTCAAGCCTAAAATGCCGATTAATGTAAACTTAAAAGCGCAAAATGAGACTTAGCTCTAACTCTGAATAATACGACTCGCTAAAACCAGCTTAGCAGAGCATTAGGGTACTTCAACTCTCACTAATACATTCATCATTATGCTAAGCGACAAATGATTAAGTACTACCTTAAGAAGCTAAGGCAATGAAATCATTTTTAGAATACAAAAATGTGATCAAGACGACATTTAACCTTTGCTATAAAAGCCTGACGCCTAAAACTAAACTCAAAATGAAACTTTTTATGCAATTTGTTGGTCTTTAAGGATAGGTACATTGGCAACGGTTTTTTTATGGCTAAGTTTTGGATCACCATAGCACTGTTATTTTCACTTATCGCTCAGTCGGCGATGGTGAATGCTATGCCAACTTCAGCGATGAATGACTTTCACGATATATCCAGCATGCAAATGGTTGATGGCAAAATAAATTGCACTATGCCCGATTGTCCCCCAGACGAATGCATGTTGCATTGCCAAGACTCTCTTACCAACCATTGCAAAACTCATTGCGTTGCACAGCTTTACCTCTCAACATCACAACCACAACTCGCGTTGATGAGTCATGCTAGTAATCGTATTACGAACAAAAGCTGGGCGATTCAAACCGCCGACCTTGGGTTGACCACACCACCACCCAACTCCGATTTGCTGTAACCGATCTTAATCATTAAATCGATTCAATCGCTCGCGAAGCTGCCACCACGATTTGGCGCTCACGCGAACACGCAAATTTTGGAGTTTATTATGAAAACGACCTTATTTAGTAAAATTTTCGTTGGCGTTACATTCGTCATCAGTACTATTGCTATCAGCATGACGGCGAGTGCTGCGACCTTGAAAGGCACTGATACACTCAATGTGGTCAGCATTAATGGCCAAGCAACTAAATCCTTTAAACCAGTACAACTACCTGAAGGTAAAGTGCTAATTGAAGTAAAATATCAAGATCTATTCAGTTATCGCGCCGATGATAGTGGCACTTGGGTGAAGTCTGAGCCTCTATTCTTTACCCTAGATGTTGCACCGCAGTCGAATTACCAGATCAGCACTCCAACATTAACTAGCGAGGCTGATGCCAAACGTTTTATCAATAACCCTCGTATACAGCTCAGTGTAGATGGTGCCACACCACTGCCACTCGTCTTGCAAAATCACAGTCAGTTAATGGCAGAGATCTTGCGAAATCAGGTCGCTAGATAATCCAACCTTAGGAGCGATGAGCGGAGGCATTAACTAAAATGTGAGTTAACGCATTGCAGCATAATGCCTCTGTGCTAGAATCCAAGCGTTCATTATCTGGAATTATTATGCATCAAACACTTAGTCGTTATTTATTAGTCATATTCACTTTACTCGCATTGGTCGGGCAAGGTGTTGTGTCTAATGGACACGCTATGGTGATGCGCTCAATGGAAATGGGCGCTATGGTTCATAGCCTTTCCAACCAAGGAATGGATCACGCGGCAATGATGCAAATGAACACCGAGCACCACGCTGACGCCAGTGCAATGGCCAATACAAATTGCTGTAACGATCAAATGCTTCCCGGCGCAAAACAGCATTGTTGTAATGGCACCACGTCCTGTCTTAACGATTGTGGACATTGCTTGACGATCTCAGTTGCTGGTACGCTTTTCAGTCCACATCTTTGGCCCAGTGTGAGTCTGAGTGATACCCCTATGGCCACTCCTATGCCTCATTTCCACTCTATCTCTTTATCGTCGGCCTTCAAGCCACCGATAGCCTAGTCCTAGCCTCATTGTGCCCTTTTTTCAGGGCGAACCAAGCTAACTATTTATTTTGCCGTTTATTGTGGTGCCCTCTTATCAAGCACCCAGAGTAAAGCTAAAACGTTGACTGTGCACGATGCTACCCATGGCATCAATTTTGAGTATGCACTCAAGAAATAAGCTCAATCACGTTTTTGCACTCATATTCGGCCCTAAAACCCGATGGAGTGAATAATATGAAAACCTTAACTAATCTTGCCTTAGTTGCATTTTTAATGACCAGCACCAGTGTGTTTGCTACAGCAACACCCCATGAGCATCACCACAACAATGCCGCGCCACAGGAACAAGCTGTAGCCTATGTTTGCCCAATGCATCCCGAAGTTACAGGTAACAAAGGTGATACTTGCCCTAAATGTGGCATGAATTTAGAGCCTAAAGCGACGACAGAAAAAATGGCTGACGGTGCAATGCACAAAGATCACGCACACCACTAAGCTAGGCTGGAGATGAGGCATATGAACCAATTTTACAAAGTAAAAAAACCGTGCACTAAGGCTGTGTTGATACTCAGTAGCCTTCTGCTGGGCACACCTTGGTTAACCCAGGCTCAGCTTGCTGATCCTGCGGCTCAATCAGAGGCGGGGCATCAGCATAACAGCAATAGCGCCAATCAAGTCAAAACATATACTTGCCCTATGCACCCTGAAGTAGAAAGCCATGAACCCGGCCGCTGCCCTAAGTGCAATATGTTCCTCGTTGAGAAGGAAGAAACAAGCAATACAGCACAACATGAGGAACATCAAGCACATACACAAAACGCCAACGCGGCTCAAGTGTTTGATACTCCAACGCCTAAAGCCAATAACTTAGTCAAAAATCAAAATTCTGGCGCAACGATTAAGTATGTGTGCCCAATGCATGCCCACATCATTAGTGATTTTCCAGGCACTTGCCCTATTTGTGGGATGAATTTAGAGAAGGTCGAAACAGGCGGCAATACGCAGGAAATTAACATTAATGTCTCTGGCGGTATGCAACAAGCACTTGCCCTTAAAGTCGCCAACGTTGAGCGCGATACCCTATGGAAGTTTGTCGAAACCGTGGGTCAAATAGACTATGACGAGAGCCAGATCAGCCATATTCATGCCCGCGTTACTGGCTGGGTTGAAAAGCTAATGGTTAAATCCATGGGGGATACCGTCAAAAAGGGGCAGCTACTTTATGAGATCTACTCACCCGATTTAGTCAATGCTCAGGATGATTATCTGCTCGCCTTAGATACAGCGAAAACCTCCGGTAGCCAAAGATACCAAGATCTGGTTCGCAGGGCAGGCTTAAGGCTGTCGTTCTTAGGGTTTAACGAACAACAAATCAAACAATTAGCCAGCTCACGCCAAACCCAATATCGAGTACCGTTTTACGCGCAACAGGAAGGTGTTGTCGAAACACTCTCCATCCGTGACGGTATGTATATTGAGCCTTCTACTGAAGTCATGTCATTGGTCGATCTTTCTAAGGTATGGGTCATCGCCGATGTGTTTGAAAATGAACAAAGCTGGATTAGGGTTGGGCAAAAAGCCGAAGTCTCTGTGCCCGCGATGAATATCAACGGTATAGAAGGCACGGTTGACTATATCTATCCCGAGCTAGACCCTGTTACCCGTAGTTTGAGGGTGCGCGTGGTACTGAATAATACCGATGTCTCTTTAAGACCCAAGACACTCGCTAAGGTTTCGCTCTTTGGCGGCCCAAATAAGGATGTACTCGTGATCCCACAGGAAGCGCTCATCCAAACGGGTAAAGAAAATCGCGTAATAGTCAAACAAGCCGATGACAGCTTTATCGCAAAAGCTGTCACTGTAGGCATGATGAGCCAAGGCAAAGCCGAGATAGTCTCGGGCCTAAGCGAAGGTGAACGTGTCGTCACCTCAGGGCAATTCCTGCTCGACTCCGAGGCCAGCCTCAAGGGCAGCCTGATGCGTTTAAGCAGCGGTCATCAGCACTAGGAGCGCATTATGTTGAAATATATTATCGAGTCCTCGATCAGACAAAGACTTATGGTGTTAATTATCGCCATAATGGTTACTGTCTGGGGCGTACAGGAGTTGCGTAAAACGCCGCTCGATGCCCTGCCGGATTTATCCGACGTGCAGGTGATCATTAAGACCCCTTATCCAGGGCAAGCGCCAAAACTGGTTGAAGAACAAGTGACTTACCCATTATCGACCGCCATGTTAGCCGTACCCGGTGCAAAAACCGTGCGGGGTTTCTCGATGTTTGGTGACTCTTATGTGTATGTGATCTTCGAAGATGGCACCGACATCTATTGGGCGCGTTCACGGGTGTTGGAGTATTTAAGCCAGATCAGCAGTCGCTTACCTAAAGGGGTACAACCCTCACTCGGCCCCGATGCCTCTGGCGTGGGCTGGGTGTTTGAGTACGCGCTGGTCGATCGCTCTGGCAACTTAGATCTCTCGCAACTTAAAAGCCTACAGGATTGGTATCTCAAACTTGAGCTACAAAGTGTTGCCGGTGTCTCCGAAGTCGCAACCGTCGGCGGTATGGAGCAGACCTATCAGATCGTGCTCGAGCCAGACAATATGGCGATCTATAAACTCGATATCGCCACCGTCAAAGAGGCGATAGAAAGAGCCAATAGCGAAGCTGGTGGTTCAGTGGTCGAAATGGCCGAAGCCGAATATATGGTGCGCGCCAAAGGTTATCGTCAAACATTAGCTGATTTTCGTGAAATCCCATTAGGGATTACTAGCCCTTCCGGAACAGCTTTACTACTCAAAGATGTCGCTACCGTGCGCAAAGGTCCCGCTGCTCGCCGCGGCATTGCCGAGCTTGATGGCGAAGGCGAAGTCGTGGGCGGCATTGTGGTGATGCGGTACGGTGAAAACGCGCTTTCCACTATCGATGCGGTTAAAGCTAAACTGGAAGAGTTAAAAACAGGTCTGCCTGAAGGGGTGGAAATAATTCCAACCTATGACCGCTCTCAATTAATTCAAAAGTCTGTCGACAACCTATTCAGCAAAGTCATTGAAGAAATGTTGGTTGTGGGCTTGGTTTGCCTATTATTTTTACTGCATGCACGCTCAACATTGGTCGCGGTGATTACTTTACCGCTGTCGATTCTTATTGCCTTTATCGTAATGAATAAAATGGGGGTGAATGCCAATATTATGAGTCTTGGTGGCATCGCTATTGCCATCGGTGCTGTAGTGGATGGTGCGATCGTCATGATCGAAAACCTACACAAACATTTAGAGCACTTTAAAACCGAACATCAACGCGAACCGTCGGTTAAAGAACACTGGGAAATTGTTAGCGCAGCTTCTATCGAAGTGGGCCCTGCACTGTTTTTCTCACTGATTATTATCACCTTAAGTTTTGTACCCGTATTTGTGCTAGAAGCGCAGGAAGGACGCTTATTTGCGCCACTGGCTTACACTAAAACCTTTGCCATGGCGGCAGCGGCATTATTATCCATTACGCTAGTGCCAATTCTGATGGGTTACTTTATTCGTGGAAAAATTCCTAGCGAGCGCAGTAATCCCATCAGCCGAGTGCTAATTGCTCTGTATCAACCGTCGTTGAAACTGGTGCTGAAGTTTCCAAAAGTAACCCTACTAATTGCTTTAATGGCACTGGCCAGTGCTTGGTATCCCATGACACGTATGGGCAGCGAGTTTATGCCTGCGCTCGAAGAAGGCGATTTACTCTATATGCCAACGGCATTGCCAGGCATTAGCGCCAGCAAAGCCGCCGAAGTGCTACAACAGACGGATCGTTTGATTAAAACCGTCCCTGAAGTCGCTCGCGTATTTGGTAAGGTGGGGCGGGCCGAAACGGCGACAGATCCTGCGCCACTTACCATGCTCGAAACCACAATCATGCTAAAACCCCACAACGAATGGCGTGAAGGCATGACCTTAGATGGCATCATTAATCAGTTACAGCAGACGGTAAAAGTGCCTGGCCTCACAAATGCTTGGGTGCAACCAATTAAGACACGTATCGATATGCTATCAACGGGCATTAAAACCCCCGTAGGCATTAAAATTACCGGTGCAGATGTCAATGAGCTGCAAGCCCTAGGCAGCAAAATTGAGGCTATCTTAAGCAAGGTCCCACACACTAAATCAGCCTATGCAGAACGGAGCGGTGGTGGACGCTACATCGACATCACGCCAAAACTGGATGTTGCCGCTCGTTATGGTATGTCATTACAAGATATTCAGGATGTAGTGCGTTACGCCATCGGTGGTATGGATATTGGCGAGTCCGTACAAGGTGCTGAGCGTTACCCTATTAACCTGCGCTATCCAAGAGAGCTGCGTGACAATATCGAGAAACTGCGTGAATTACCTGTGATCACTAAATCGGGAAATTACTTACCACTTCGCAATTTAGCCGATATCGAAATCACCGATGGTGCACCAATGCTCACCAGCGAAAACGGGCGCTTAATCTCTTGGGTATTTATCGATATTGAGGGCACTTCTATTGGGGAATACATTAACACCGCGAAGCAAGCTTTAAATGCCGAACTCAAAATGCCGCCCCGTTATAGCTACAGCTTTGCGGGCCAGTACGAGTATATGCAACGGGTCGATGCCAAACTAAAGCAAGTCATCCCAATGGCATTAGGAGTCATCTTTATCCTACTGATGATGACCTTTGGCTCTACCATGCAAGCGAGCATGATCATGCTGAGTCTACCCTTTGCCTTAGTCGGCAGCACTTGGCTATTGTATCTACTGGATTACAACATCTCTGTTGCCGTCGCTGTTGGTATGATTGCCCTTGCTGGGGTAGCAGCAGAATTTGGGGTGATTATGTTGGTCTATTTAAATAACGCCATCAAACATCGACAGGAGAAAAACCTTTACCACAGCGTTGAAGACTTAAAAGAAGCCTTGATAGAAGGTGCGGTCATGCGGATACGTCCTAAAGCGATGACAGTTGCCACCATCTTCTTCGGCCTACTCCCCATTATGTGGGGCGCAGGTTCGGGTAACGATGTGATGCAAAAAATCGCCGCCCCAATGGTCGGTGGAATGGTAACAGCACCAATACTGTCGTTGTTTGTACTGCCAGCACTGTATCTTCTCATTTACTCGCGTAAATTAAAGCAAGACGCAGTTCACTGATAGCACAGGCATAAAAAATCCCCCAAACCATAATAGTCTGGGGGATTTTTATTCAACCGCATTTAAAAGGGGTTATTGAACCGTGTTAACAAACACAGGGTTAGAATAGAACCACAGGTCGTTATAGTTACGATCATTAATCTTGTTATACCAAGACTGTACCGATTCACCTTCAGCTTGATTAATCACAGCTGACTTCAAAGGATTGCCTCTTTCCGTCAAATTAGCTTGGTTATAATCTAAATTAGTCCCACGCAGACGGAAATATTGATGCCGATCCGCGATAAAACTGTAACTCATACTGTAGTAGCCATCGGCATCTTTATGCCAGTCGGCACGAGTAAAGGTTTTAACGACTAAGGTTGAATCGTTTGTTTCTTTTCTGTAGGCCGCGGTCCCAGGCTCAGCACGCTGACCCACGTTACCCGCAATCAAGTCTATATGGTTTACACCAGGGTTAATTCCAGCATAAATTTCATTACCTATATCGGACTCTTTATTATTCAACGCCGGACTTTTAAAGCGAATAGTGAGTGTTAACTTATCGCCAGGTTTAGCCACTAAAGTTTGTCCCATGGTGACACTATTCTTATTGCCATTTTCAAGCTTAAAATCCAAGGCATCGATCAAATCACCAAACACAGAAAAGCTATTGCCCGAGCGTAATCCCTTCAAAAGCGCTGTAGTATCTTTGCCATCGACCCAAGTGTAACTTTTCGCATATTCACCGGGATAATAACTACTAGCGTAGGGAGTTCGTGTTTTGAAGTGGATATCCGAGTTACCCATGTTCCAAATTCGACGACCTTCACCCAATAATGCATCCCACCAGCCACCGACCTCAGCAACAACCGGATCGACGCCGCCGTACACTCCACTACTACGCTCACCATAGTCACCACGGTTACCACTGAACTGGCCACCGACAAGACCTTCAACCATAAAGAAAACATTCGGAGCAACATCGTTCAGCTCTCTAACATCTTGAATCGTATAACTGGATAAATAACGACGAGGATGATTTAGCATCCCGTAGCTGCTGTCTGGATAATGAGTCTCTAACCACTTCAAAGCAGCAATAGCATCCTCATGAGTCTTATTTTGACGGGTATCCCCCGCAGCCGTCCATGCAGCAACATCTTTGGGATCAAAGTTCGTAATATCATTTTTACTGCTAAATCTGTACTCAAAGGTCTTAACCGCAGACAGAACTTTGGCTTCATCACCTAAAATACCAATGTTAAAGTGCTCATGGGTTGGCATATCCCACTCAAAACTTGAATAAGCAATCTTGCCCTCATAGTTAGGCATGTTCTTCTTTAAACCGGGAATTTCATACTGAGTTAACGCATCGTAAAACAGTAATCCACCGACGTCGTTATCATCATTATCTTGACTGTTGTTACGCATATGATTTGATAATGAAACATAGTCTAAACCGAAGTCACCAAAGGCCCATTTCAGAATATCAGACTGGGTTTCACGAGCATCCTGCGAAACCGCAGTGTGAACGTGTAAGTCACCTTTTAGCCAACGCCCACTGGGCTCAATGGGTGTAGGATCAGTCTTATCAGAGTCAGAATTACAACCAGATAGCACTACTAGAGACGATAATAAAACAACATTGAGATTTATGACCTTATGCATGAATAACCTCTTTATATTCAAAAGTTTTAGCAATAAAACCCGAATATAAGTCGAATGCATGACACCCTAATGACACTGATGTTTACGATCCATAAAATAAGCCTCTCAGTTTACAACGCTTATATGTACCATTAACGCAGCGCACCACAGAATTGACTCGACTCACTGCTGTAGAAAGGATGCCATCACATGACTAAGCCATCTTGTTTAATCATCAGCCAAATATGGCCAAAAAGACTTTTCCTTAAAAAAAGATTACATGTTTTACTCGCTTCGTTCAGTTTATGCTCTGCACTAATCATGTCAGCAGCACCCGCATATGCCGTCCCCGCCACAGGGGAATTTATTGCCAATAAACGCTGTGAGTTGTTTCAGTCTAAAAATAAACAAACCAATCCCGATGATTGGCAGAGCAATATCGGTGAACGTTATCCCGTTACGGAGATTTTAGGAAACAGCGTCAATCCTGACTGGATTCGCGTCCGCACCAATGCCATCAGTTCACCGTTACGCTGGATTAAAGGTGATTGTGGACAATACAATACCAATGTAGCAGCGGCAGAGACTTATCAGCCAAACTCAACCAAAGAGCATGCGCAAACCACTACAGCCTCTGATATCAAAGCCATCAATCGTGAAAGCCTAAAAGAACGAGGTACGCCAGAGAAACGCCAAGGCCATGTGTGTCAAATCGAGGATAACTACGACTCCCATGTGCTCGCCTTAAGTTGGCAAAGCACCTTTTGTGAACTCTATGGCAGTCGTAAAGCAGAATGCCGCGCCTTAAGCCAAACCAGTGATGCGCCTCAATGGCAACACTTTAGCCTGCATGGCCTCTGGCCTAATCGCCAGCAATGTGGCACTCGTTACGGCTTTTGCAGCAGCGTAAAACAACAACCGAGTGACTTTTGCGATTATCCTGAAGTACCACTCAATGCCTCTGTGCAAAAGAATCTGGAAGAAGTGATGCCTAGTGCTCGCTACGGCACCTGTTTAGAACGCCATGAATGGTGGAAGCACGGTACCTGTCGTAATCAAGACCCCAATGACTATTTTTTACTGGCGACTCAGCTGACGCAGGAAGTCAATGCCTCGACATGGGTACAACAATTTATCCATGAAAGAATTGGTAAAAAAGTCACACAACAAGAGTTGAATCAAAGCTTTGATACTAGCTTCGGTAAAGGTGCACACACTAAGATCACGCTTGATTGCGCCAAGGGACTCTTAAGCGAAATCCGGATTAATCTTCCACAAGAGATCAAGCTATCAGACTCAATTCCGAGCCTACTTGCTAAAGCACCCAAGGCGAAAAAGACTAACTGCCCAGACCCACTCTCTATCGACAAACCAAACTAACTTAACCTGAACTTGGGGTAACGAGTGTCGAAAAAATCTAAATTTAACAAACCAAACTAATGTCATAACAGATTGTTTTTAAAAGACAATATTTTCTGACTGAATGCGCAGATTTTTGTGCATATCAAGGCGCTCTGTCGTATGCCATAGCGAGCTATGGTTAGACAGAGCAACGCAGAGAGGCCCGAAAAGAGGCCTATTCAGCGGCGCTACTTATCCCTGCTCAGGTTAACTTATTGGTTTTCATTTTGGGATAGGTGTATTACCGCGAAAGTAGCACCTTGGGCGTCAGCAATCACCGCAAAACGTCCCACATCAGGGATATCGCTTGGCGGCACGCATAGCTGTGCGCCCAGCCCCTGCGCCTTAGCGGCAAAAGCATCACAATCCGCCACCACAAAATAAGGCATCCAATGGGCGGGGATCTCGCCCCATTCCGGCATCATTTTCATCATGCCCCCCATAGACTGACCGTCAATTTGCCACTCGGTGTAATCGATGCCGGGCACATGACTGGGGAGCGCGGTCCAAGGAAACACTTGAGTGTAAAAACTGGCTTCGGCGCTAGGTTCACGGCAAGCCAGCTCCACCCAACACAGGGTATTTTCTTCACCTTGGCGACGTGAGCCCGAGTGGTTTTTAGCTTGCCACAGGGCAAAGCGTGCTCCTTCGGGATCGCTCACCTGCGCCATCACGCCCGCATCACCCACCACATGCGGTCCCATGTGCAATTGCCCACCCGCAGCCAAGATGGCGGCAACCGTCGCTTCGATATCCTTAACCGCAAAATAAATCCGCCAATGGCTAGGGATCTGTGGTTCCGACTCAGGGATTTGATACATGGCCCCTAAATCGTCCCCCTCCAGATTGAACAGCGAGAAATGACCATTAGGAATTGCCATTTCCACCGCATTCCAACCAAACAGCGCATGGTAAAACCCCTGTGCACCCTGCCAGTCATGGCTCGCCAATTCGACCCAACAGGCCTGTCCCTGTGCGTACTGAGTAATCCTCATTGCAGACTCCAATCAAACAGATAATGTGTTCGAGTTAAGCTGGAGTTTATGCAACTGTCCAGTTTTGGCGGTAAAAAGATGAATACAAAGAAAAAGCCCTCAATTTGAGGGCTTGATTTGCGAGCGAAATACTTAGGAGAACTGCGGTAATAAATTCGCCATCGCGAGTAGATGACAAGCACCCGTCACGACACCAAACAACACCACAAGGATAATTAACGGTGTGCCACCAAAGACCCTAAAACCTTGATGGTTAGGGAAGAGTTGTCTCGACTTGTAGGCCATCAGCGCTGGCACAATAACAGCCCACACGGTTGCCGCTAAGGCTGCAAATCCAATGGCAATTAAAAAGCCATCGGGAAACAGCAAACCAAATATGGTGGGCGGCACAAAGGTGACAATCGCCGTTTTCATCCGGCCAGAGCGCGTATCGTCGAATCCGAATAAATCGGCCAAATAATCGAATAAACCTAAAGTCACACCGAGGAAAGAAGACGCCACAGCTAAATTAGCAAACAGGGTTAACATGCTGTTTAACCAGCTGCTTTCCATTACCTTTGACAGGGCGCCGACTAACACGCCCATATTGCCACCCTGGGCAATAATCTCACTAAACTGGCTGCGGGGAATATTGCCCATAGTGGCGACTAACCAGCAGGCATAAATGATCAGCGCGATAAAAGTCCCGACAAAAATGGCTTTGAAAATGGTCGATGAATCTTTGCCATAATACTTCACCAAACTCGGCACATTTCCATGGTAACCAAAACTGGCTAGACCAAATGGCAAGGCCGCCCACAGATAAGGCATAAAGCTTTGCTTTCCATCCGGTTCGAGCAACTTAGTCACATCGATTTCGATCAGCAAATTACCAATCGCGAGGAAGAAAGTGATGATCATCCCGCCGAGCATAATGGTCGTAATACGATCCACCGCCTTGGTACTGATCAACACGATACAGGCGAGCACGACAGCAAATACTAATCCGGCGACACTTTGAGGCAGCTCAATCCCCATACCTTGGAGGCTATGGTTAACAATCGAGCCACCGCCACTGATGTAGGCGTAGGTTAAGATGTAGAGCACGAAGGCAATGGACACCCCATTCACGATGCGCCAAAACTGGCCTAAAGTTTCCTTGGTCAGGGTATCGAAACTCGCTCCCGGCTCGAAATGCAGGTTGGTTTCGAGCAGTAACAGTCCCGACATCAACATGCAAAACCAAATACCGAGTAACATCAGTACCGAGTAACCAAACCACATGCCAGCGCCCACGACAGGCAAAGAAAACATCCCCGCCCCGACTGTGGTACCGGCAATAATCATGGCACCACCAAGCAAAGACTTGCCCACCGGCTTATTCTTCGCCGCATTCATATGGTTAGCCATTAAGCGATATGCTCCGCGGTCACGCTGGCGACAATCGTCTGCCTTACAGAGGCTCTGAGTAAGCTATTAGCTTGATCGCGAATGCGCTCAACATCAGATTTATCTTCCTTACCAGAGAAATAACCCAACTCTTTTAGCTTAACACTCAAGGTGTTATAGAGTTTCTTATCGTAAAATTCTGGTGCGGTAATTCCATGCAGCGCCCCTAAACGTTGGGCAAGCAGATGGCTTTCAGACTCGAGATCCGAACGCTCCATCTTAGGTCTGTGGGCCAGCAGATTGAAGATAATGGCATAGCGTTGCAAGGTCTCACTAACGCTGCCAGCCAACAATAACATTTGGCTGGTGTGCTCGGTCACAACCGACAACATATCGCTTTCCTGCACTAGACCTTGCTCAATAAACAGCTCGAGCACTTGATTCACGTAGCTTGGGAGATCTTTGATCCCCATAAACAACTCCGCCTTCAATAACGGATAAAAGTCGTTCACTATCCCAAGGATTTGCGCTCTTGAAATCTGTTTATTATTGATTAAACAGCTGGCAATTAATGACGGAATAATAAATAAGTGAATGATATTATTGCGATAGTATGTCATTGACGTCGCTTGTTTTTCATCAATTGACACTATCTCACCCAAAGGATCGGCGTTGATGGAGAACTTGTTCAGCTCTAATCCTTGTTGTACTAAGTGCTTACCATCACCTTCGGCAACCGACGTAAACGACGTGTAAGGCACACGCTTAAGCAGGGTCAGGTATAAATCTAACTGACGCTCGAGCAAACAACGCTCTAAGGCATTTTGCTCCGACGCCAACAACACTAAACTGGTCAAGGTAATAGAGCTGGCGGCAGCGGCGTCGTTAATCCGCGTCATCACCCGATTTGCTAACACGTTCACCGCTGGGGTTAACCAAGTCGGTTTTTGCTCAGGATCATCAGCCACTTCACTGCGCCAGTTAGGTGCCGTTTCATTCAAGAAATTTTGCAATGTAATCGGCTCACCAAAGTTGACATAACCTTGGCCAAAATTACCTAATTTACGAATAGCACCAAAGACTTGCCATACAGATTCTTTCTGTTTTTTCTTACCGCTTAGCTCTTTGTGATAGGTCGCCACTTCCATCACGTGATCGTAGCCTAAATACACAGGCACTAAGGTGACTGGGCGTTCGATACCACGCAGCACACTGTTGATCGTCATAGCGATCATGCCCGTTTTAGGCGCCAATAGACGACCGGTACGAGAACGGCCACCTTCAGAGAAATACTCAACCGAATATCCCTTAGCAAACAGCTGATCGAGGTACTCACGGAACACTGCCGTATAGAGTTTGTTGCCGTTAAAACTACGGCGAATAAAGAAAGCCCCGCCACGGCGGAACAGCGGCCCCGCAGGCCAGAAGTTTAGGTTGATACCCGCAGCAATATGCGGTGGCACCATACCTTGGTAATACAGAATGTAAGATAACAGCAGGTAATCCATATGGCTGCGATGGCAGGGCACATACACAATCTCATGACCATCGTGGTGTAACTGCCGAATATGCTCGGCACCTTTGATGTTAATACCGCTGTAGAGCTTGTTCCATAACCACGTTAAAAAGCGCTCGGCAATACGTACGAGACTATCGGAATAATTCGCCGCAATTTCATCAAGATATTCAATTGCCGTTTCACGCGCTTGGGTTTCAGAAATCTTCTTGCTCGCGGCTTCTTCCTGAATCGCCTTGCGTAAGGATTCAGATTTCAGCAAGGAATGGAATAACGCCTGACGATTAGGCAACACAGGCCCCGTCATCACCTTACGTTGGCGGCGGAAATGTACTCTCGCTACTCGAGCCAATTTATGGGCAATGCCCATATCGGTACCATGTTCGTCGGCCATGTAACGCAGCGATACCGCATTAGAAAATTGCACAAAGTTATGACGGCCCAAAAATAGGATCATCAAGCACTTACGTAACCAAGTAGGGTTCTCGCGCTCAAGCACTGCCGCCTTCATGGTGTCGTCTTCTTTACCCGGAGTACGACCCCAATACAGACTCACAGGCACCAGCTGTATATCTAACTCTGGCTTTTCCTTATGGACGGCCAACAAACGCATAAAACATTCGAGGAATGGCTCATTGCTGGCGCGTTCACCAAATAAGGGCTTACGACCTTCAAGGCATACCACCCGTGGCGCCACAACGCCATTCACCACCAGCGGCTCGTAAGGGCTTGGCAAACCAAGTTTCGTGGTGATCTCGCTTAACGCAGCAATATCACTCAGGGATTCTGTTTTCATTACATAAGCAAGCGGTCTGGAGGCATCCAGATTCAGATCGGCAAAGGGATCCTGTGGCACAACAATAGTGTGCACTAAGTGCTTTTGGATCCAACGTAATGATTTCAACCAAAGAGAGTCTTGTTTAGGCATTATTCTTATGCAATGTAAGTACGTTCATTAGCCCCATAGAATACCAGATTCTAGAGAATATACCCAAACAACCTAAAGATGCAGGATTCAGCGGCTGATTTTAATGACTTAGTAACGCACTTTAGGCAACACCATTTATTGATACCGTGCAAATGGCATTCACCCCATAGATGACGATTATGGTTATTTGCAGATCTAGCTGACCAAGTTAAAAGTGGTTAATACTTGCACTACCAATAATACTGTATATAATAACAGTAACTGTATAGAAAAACAGGAAATACCATGAGACCGTTGACGCCACGCCAAGCCGAAATTTTAGAGCTGATTAAACGTAATATTGCCGAGACTGGCATGCCACCCACTCGGGCCGAAATTGCCACCCGTTTGGGTTTTAAAAGTGCAAATGCCGCAGAAGAACACCTTAAGGCATTGGCGAAAAAAGGCTGCATCGAGATCATGCCTGGTACTTCCCGCGGGATCCGTCTCCCTGTAGAGGAAGAAGATAACCGCGAAACAGGCTTGCCACTGATTGGCCAAGTGGCAGCGGGTGAACCTATTCTCGCCCAAGAGCATGTCGAACAGTATTACCAAGTCGACCCCAGCATGTTCCACCCTGCTGCCGATTTCCTGCTGCGCGTAAAAGGCGACAGTATGAAGAATATCGGCATCCTTGAGGGTGACCTGCTTGCCGTTCATAAAGTACAACAAGCGCGCAATGGACAAGTTGTTGTTGCTCGCGTTGATGATGATGTAACCGTAAAACGCTTTGAAAAAAAAGGTAATTTAGTCTACCTACATGCCGAGAATGAAGACTATTCACCGATTAAAGTCGATTTGAGTTTCCAAAGTCTAACAATTGAAGGGCTCGCCGTAGGGGTGATCCGCAATGGAGATTGGCTATGAACAAACTATTAGGTAATGCCCCGCGTCACCCCGGTTTATGGCTCGATACGGTTCGAGATACAGAGACCGACTGGCAGCATACATCAATAGTCACTATGCCAACTCAGAGCCAAGGGCGCCAAGAGCTGACACAGCTGAGCAAACAACTTGCCCAACTGAGCCAACAGGGAAGATGGATAGTGCTCATCAACCCACCTAGTATTGGCTACAAGCAGCTATTAGCAAACGCAGGTGTGCGTATGGATCGCGTACTATTGGTTCACGCAAAAGATGAGGTCGAAACCCTTTGGGCGATGGAAAAAGCCTTAACCAGTGGCACATCTAGCGCAGTGATTACTTGGATTAACGCCCTAGATACTCGCGATAATCGTCGCCTACAAATTGTAGCAAAGAGCGCACGTGCAATGGGTATCGTGCTTGAAGGTTCAACGAATGACCAACCTTCTAGCATCAATCTCACACAATCGGCTAAATTTACTCAACCCGCATTTTTCAGCTCTGTTCATTAAAAATTTTTCACACCGTATTTAGCCTTGAAAGCCGCCTCACCTGTGAATGTGAGGCTTTTTTTTGGCAATTTTTCAGACAATTAGAAAAAGAAGTGATCTTGATCAATTTTTAAACAGCAAGTATGTTTGATTTAGGCGCACATGATATATCGCCTGTTTAGGCAGAAATATCGCGTTATTTTCGAATATCGCTCGCCCACAAAAATTGAGAATAATGGGTTTATTCAGCAGTATGTGCCAGTGTGGCTAATACCAGCAGTAACAATACTTGATCATAAGTAAGCCGCCAACGCACGTTGAAGTCAGAAACACTTTTTTGGGAACTGAAGAGTTTGCATAGAGTTGAGACTTACTGTGTTGCTCTTCTTTGTAGTTGCTATTTGCAATTAGCAGAGGAGAAGTCTTGTGAAGCAATGGTTGTATTGTTTACTCGTGGTGCTATTCGCCCCACCGTTGGCCGCAGCAGACATGCGGTTCAATATGACGCCTGGCGTAACAGAAATCAGTGGCAAGGTATACCACCTGCACATGACGATTCTGTATATCTGCTGCGCGATAGGCTTAGTGGTTTTTGGCGTTATGATTTATGCCATGATCAACCACAGAAAATCCAAGGGCGCGGTCGCGTCACACTTCCATGAGAGTACAAAAGTTGAGATCGCTTGGACGATAATTCCCTTTATCATTCTGATCTTAATGGCGATTCCGGCAACTAAAACTCTGATTGCCATGGAAGACCCCAGCAATGCCGATCTCACGGTAAAAGTCACAGGATCGCAATGGAAGTGGCATTACAGCTATTTCGATCAAGATATTGAGTTTTACAGTATTCTCGCCACACCAAGACCTCAAATCGAAGGTAGTGAGGCCAAGGGAGAGCACTACTTACTCGAGGTCGATAAGCCCCTTGTCCTGCCTGTAAATAGAAAAATCCGCTTTCTGATGACTTCTGAAGATGTTATCCATTCATGGTGGGTACCAGATTTTGCAGTGAAAAAAGATGCTAACCCAGGGTTTATCAACGAGGCGTGGACCCGTATCGATAAACCCGGCATTTACCGTGGTCAATGTGCCGAACTTTGCGGCAAAGATCATGGATTTATGCCGATAGTGGTTCAGGCACTGCCCGAAGCCGAGTTCGATGCTTGGGTTGCAGAACAAAAACAAGCTGCCAATGCCGCAGCGCAAGCCGCACAAGCCGCCTTATCACAAACACTGAGTAAAGAAGAGCTGATGACTCAAGGTGAGCAAGTTTACCTTGGTCACTGCGCAGCCTGCCATCAACCTAATGGCGAAGGTCTCAAAGGCGTATTCCCACATCTCAAAGGCAGCCCCATCGCTACTGGGCCACTGAGCGGTCATCTTGAAATCGTGCTCAATGGTAAAACGGGTACGGCCATGCAAGCCTTCAGTAAACAATTAACGCCCCAAGAAATTGCCGCAGTGATTACCTATGAGCGTAATGCGTGGGGCAATAACACTGGGGATGCGGTGCAAGCCAAAGACGTTGATGCCCATAAATCCGGTGGCACCAATAGCGAACCAGTAACAACGACTCCGCCCCCCTCAACCACCGATGCGCCCAAAGCGGCGACAGAGCCCATCGCCAGTGTCGACCCCGCGAGTCTTCCCACGCTTAGCCATGATGAACTGATGGCCGAAGGAGAAAAGACCTATGCCACAGTTTGCGCCGCCTGCCACCAGCTAACGGGTGCAGGTATGCCTCCCGCCTTCCCCGCCCTTGCTGGTAGCGTTATTGCAACAGGCCCAGTCGCCAATCACATCGATATAGTGATGCACGGTAAACCGGGCACGGCGATGCAGGCATTTGGCAACCAACTCACACCACAACAACTTGCTGCCATCATTACCTATGAGCGCAATGCGTGGGGCAACAATACCGGCGATACAGTGCAACCCGCTGATATTGCACGCCATGGACAGTAGGGGATTAAGATGAGCACACTGACTCAAGATCAAATTGCCGCCCATGATGAACACCATCACGGTGCACCTAAAGGCATCATGCGCTGGTTACTCACCACTAACCACAAGGACATTGGCACCCTGTACCTATGGTTTAGTTTCATAATGTTTTTAACCGGTGGTGCGATGGCCATGGTGATCCGCGCCGAACTCTTTCAGCCCGGATTACAACTCGTTGAGCCTAACTTCTTCAACCAAATGACCACAGTGCATGGGCTAATCATGGTATTCGGCGCAGTGATGCCAGCCTTTACCGGACTAGCTAACTGGCTGATCCCGATGATGATTGGTGCGCCTGATATGGCGCTTCCACGTATGAACAACTGGAGTTTTTGGATCCTGCCCTTCGCCTTTGCAATATTGTTGAGTTCATTGTTTATGGAAGGCGGCGGCCCTAACTTTGGTTGGACCTTCTACGCACCACTCTCGACCACTTATAGCCCCGACAGCACAGCATTATTTGTATTCTCGATCCATATCATGGGGATAAGTTCGATCATGGGTGCCATCAACGTGATCGTAACCATAGTCAACCTGCGCGCTCCCGGCATGACGTGGATGAAGTTACCACTGTTCGTATGGACCTGGCTGATTACCGCCTTCTTGCTGATCGCCGTTATGCCCGTACTCGCTGGTGCCGTCACTATGGTGTTAACCGATAAGTTTTTCGGTACTAGCTTCTTCGAGGCGGCAGGCGGCGGCGATCCTGTGATGTTCCAGCATATCTTCTGGTTCTTCGGTCACCCCGAAGTCTACATCATGATTTTGCCTTCCTTCGGCATTATCTCTGCCATAGTTCCTGCTTTCAGCCGTAAACCATTATTCGGCTATGCATCCATGGTGTATGCCACGGCGAGTATTGCGATTTTGTCCTTCCTCGTGTGGGCGCACCATATGTTCACCACCGGTATGCCTGTGTTTGCCGAGCTGTTTTTTATGTACTGCACTATGCTGATTGCCGTGCCGACAGGGGTAAAAGTGTTTAACTGGGTAGCGACCATGTGGCGCGGCTCACTGAGTTTTGAAACCCCAATGTTGTTCGCGGTGGCCTTTATTATTCTGTTCACTATTGGCGGCTTCTCTGGCCTGATGCTCGCCATCACGCCAGCCGACTTCCAATACCACGATACTTACTTTGTGGTGGCTCACTTCCACTACGTGTTGGTCACGGGTGCGATTTTCTCCATCATGGCAGCGGCCTATTACTGGCTACCAAAATGGACCGGGTATATGTACAGCGAAAAGCTCGGCCAGTGGCATTTTTGGTGTTCGGTGATTTCGGTCAATGTGTTATTTTTCCCGATGCATTTCTTAGGTCTTGCGGGTATGCCAAGGCGAATTCCCGATTACTCGATTCAATTTGCCGATGTAAATCAAATCGTGTCGATTGGGGGTTTTGCGTTTGGGCTATCTCAGCTGATTTTCCTCGTGCTGGTAATTAAGTGCATTCGGGGCGGCGAAAAGGCGCCCGCCAAACCTTGGGAAGGCAGCGAAGGCTTAGAGTGGACCCTACCAAGCCCAGCGCCCTATCACTCTTTCACCACGCCACCCGAGGTGAAATAACATGCAAGGCCAACCCCATCAGCAAAACATCAAGTCCAACCGTAAGCTCATTAGCCTGTTGGTGCTGGGCTGCCTTGCGATGTTTGGCTTTGGGTTCGCCTTAGTGCCGCTCTACGATGTGCTGTGCGAAAAACTGGGTATTAATGGAAAAACCTCTAATACTCCCAGCAGTTATCAGGCGATCACTGTGGATAAGAACCGGGTGGTAACGGTGGAGTTTATCTCGCAGGTGCAGACGGGCATGCCGTGGAAATTTGAGCCACAAACGAAACGGCTCGAAGTGCATCCGGGAGAACTCATCCACACGGCATTTCTGGCGCAAAATGTCTCGAATAGAGCAATCGTGGGCCAGGCGATTCCTTCTATTTCGCCCGGCCAAGGCGCAGCTTATTTCAATAAAACCGAATGTTTTTGCTTTAACCAACAACACTTAGCCGCCGCGAGTCGCGCCGAGCTGCCGTTGATCTTCTTCGTGGATCCTCAATTACCCGAGTCTATCCACACCTTAACCCTCTCTTACACCCTCTACGACATTACCGACAAGCAGTTAGCGTCTGCCATAGAGCAAGGAGCTGCAAAATGACCACTAAACATGAGACTTACTACGTCCCCGCCCAGAGTGCTTGGCCGATTGTTGGTGCTATCGGCTTGTTTTTAATCGCCTTTGGGGCGGGACATTTTGTTCATCAACTCAAATCTGGCGCTTCCGGTGGCGGCTATATTCTACTAGCAGGCATAGCCGTCATCCTGTTTATGCTGATAGGCTGGTTTAGAACCGTTATTCAGGAATCGATGACGGGCCTTTACTCCCATCAAATGGACAGATCGTTTCGCCAAGGCATGAGCTGGTTTATCTTCTCCGAGGTGATGTTCTTTGCCGCCTTCTTCGGCGCCTTATTTTACGCCCGCATGGTCGCAGTACCTTGGCTCGGCGGCGCGTCTAATAACGCCATGACCCACGAAGTCCTGTGGCCGCACTTCGAGGCCGTTTGGCCACTCCTCACCACGCCAGATGGCACCAAAACCGAAGCCATGCCATGGAATGGACTACCGCTGGTCAACACCATTGTGCTGCTAACCTCCTCTGTCACGCTGCATTTTGCCCATACCAGCTTAGAAAAGGGTAAGCGTTCGGCCATCACCCTCTGGTTGGGACTCACGATTTTGCTCGGAATTAGCTTCCTTGCTTTGCAGGCAGAGGAATACAGCCATGCCTACCATGAGATGGGGCTAACGCTCACCTCGGGCGTGTATGGCAACACCTTTTTCCTGCTGACGGGTTTCCACGGCATGCATGTCACCTTGGGCACTATCTTTCTATTAGTCTTGTTTTTCAGAGTGTTAAAAGGCCACTTTAGTGCGGATAAACATTTTGCCTTCCAAGCAGGCAGTTGGTACTGGCACTTTGTCGATGTGGTTTGGCTCTGCCTGTTCGTCTTTGTTTATGTGCTTTAAATATTCGTTGAAACAATAAGTTGAAAACTTAAGGCGTGGGATTGAGACCAAGCAGTCCAGTCCCTAAAGCCACCAGCAAGAGCAGGATAACCAGTACAGAAAACATCACCCTACGGCCCAAATAGCGGCTCATTGGCACCGGGTGTTCAGCGGTTTGGTCGTCACCTTTAACCATAATAATTAAGGCTCTGCCTAGGTTAAAAATGATAAACAGCAACAGCAGTACTAAAACACACTTAAAAATGAGCGGGATGTTCATACGCTATCCTTATGTTTTGCTCGCCAAATTGATTTGGTTACCAAGATTTATTTGGTTGCATAGGGGAGTGTCGTTACTACTGATATTGACTGTGGTGGTATTCGTGGTTTTGGTCAAGCTAGGTTTGTGGCAAATGGATAGGGCAGTTGAAAAAACCGAACTGTTAGCACAAATGGAGGCGAGACAATCCGCTGCCACACTCAATCCTGAACAGCTCATCGCTGAATTGGCTAAAGGCAGCGTCACGGGCTACCGCTTACAAGTTCAAGCAAAACCCGCGAATCCACAAATCTGGTTGCTCGACAATCAGGTCTATCAAGGGCAAGTGGGCTATCTCGCCTTTCAATTACTGCAAATAACGTCAGCAAATCAGGCAAGTAATGCCGAGCAGCCTTGGTTGTTACTCGAACTCGGCTTTATTGCCGCGAAATCCCACCGAGATGCCTTGCCCGAAGTCAGCCCCATAGTCGGTGAACTGGCTCTTACAGGCCGCCTCTATCAAAAACAGATTAATCCCTTGAGCCATCACTTACTGGCAGAACCCTTTACCACGGAACAAGGCGAACGGATTCGGTTTCAAAATCTTAATCTACCCGAGATGGCACAGCTGTTAGGGCATGCCATTCTGCCGGTGGTGCTACAACCCGATGTCTTACCCCAATTACAACCAGCGCAGACCTTGCCTCATCCTTGGCAGCCTTTCCCGCTCTCGGCCCAAAAACATTGGGGTTATGCATTGCAATGGTTTGCCATGGCAACTGTGTTTGTGGGGCTGATGGGTTGGCAAACAATGAAATACCTCAAAAAATCACGACACCGGCATCAAGCCGATAAGGAAGCGACTAAGACCGAGTAACAGATACCAGCAAGATGTTAATAAAAAACAATAAAACAAAGCATTAGGAACAATAAGAGGAGCAAATATGGACTCCCAACAAACAGCCAAATACCGCGCATTGGGGTTATTGCTACTGGCCTTTATCGCGCCTGTGGTCATCGCTAAGTTAGTGCTGAGCATGCATTGGTATCAAGGCGGCTCCACCAACCACGGTGAGCTCATCAGCCCAGAAACCAGTTATACCAGTCTTGGCCTTAACAATCCTCAGCCTAAGGAATGGCAACTGCTGTATTTATTGCCCGCAAAGTGCGATGAAGCTTGCCGCGAACGCTTGTATATCCTGCGTCAGAGTCATACCGCCTTAGGGCCAGATCAGGCTCGTGTCGAACCGCTTATTCTGGTGAATCCAGACAGTGACTTAAACGCATTAAGCAGCTTTAACTTTAACACTCAGCCCGCCAGCCAAAGCCTCAGCCAATGGCTTGACCAACAACAGCTGATTATTGTCGATCCACTCGGCGCACTCGTGCTGCGTTACCCCCAAGTGCAAGGCAAGGCGGCACATTTAGCTCAGGGTAAGGCCTTGGTCGCGGATCTCCGTAAGTTATTGAAACTATCGAGGGTAGACTAATGCAACTGACTTGGCTCCTCCGCGTCACCATAGTCTTTACCCTGTTAGTGATTTTAATGGGAGCTTACACTCGGCTCTCGGACGCTGGACTTGGCTGCCCAGATTGGCCAGGGTGCTACGGCCATATCAAAGTGCCCACCCACGACCATGAGATCTCCCATGCCCAAACCCTATTTCCCGACCACGATATCCATCCCGAAAAAGCTTGGCTCGAGATGATCCACAGGTATATTGCGGGTGCCTTGGGCATCCTCGTCTTACTGGTTTTTATTCTCTGCCTAAAAACATCCGAAGCTCCCAAAAAACTACCTTTGGCCATAGTGTTACTCATCATATTTCAGGCAGCGTTGGGGATGTGGACTGTGACGATGAAACTAATGCCGATTGTCGTGATGTCCCATTTAATTGGCGGCTTTAGTTTACTCTCGCTCTTGCTATTGCTGTATCTGCGAACACGACCCAAGCGAATTTTCGAAACCGCTGATATTCACAGTCAGCGTGTTGCGGATGCAGGATTTAATGGCTCCCATGGTTCGCGGATTGGCACGAGCCTTAAATTCATTGGCCAGAGTAAACACTTGCCGAAACTGGCGCTGTTGAGTCTGCTGGTGCTTATCGGCCAAATCATGCTCGGCGCTTGGACCTCCTCCAACTATGCGGCCCTCGCCTGCACAGCTTTACCGATTTGTGAAGGTAATTGGATGGACAACCTCGCTATTGCCGATGCGTTTTCCCCTTTCCAAGGGCAACACCCAAGCTTTGAATTTGGCGTATTGGATTACCATGCCCGCATGACCATTCATATCGCCCACCGCATTGGCGCCATCATTACCGCCAGCCTATTGTTGTTGCTCGCCTATCAATTATTTTTCAGCACTCAGCTCAAGGCCCTAAGCCTGTTGTTGGTCGCCTTAGTGATACTGCAAGTCAGTTTAGGGATTTCAAACGTGGTGATGCATTTACCACTAGGGATTGCCGTTTCCCACAATGGCGGCGCGGCATTATTGCTACTCGCCCTAGTCGCAATTAACTATTTTCTTTGGCATAAGCCATCTTCAACATCGAGGGTTTAACCATGGCAAAACCGCTCTCAATCAGTAGTCACCCTAGTGTTAATGTGGCTTGGCGTGCCTATTTCGAGATGACCAAACCTAAGGTAGTGGCTTTAATGCTGCTCACCGTCTTAGTCGGCATGTGCTTGGCCATGCCAACGATATTACCCGTACAACCTTTGGTCGCAGGACTTTTAGGTATCGCCATGATGGCGGGGTCAGCCGCAGCCTTAAACCACCTGATAGATAGGCGAATCGACGGCATGATGGCACGCACTTACAATCGCCCACTCCCCAAAGGACGGGTCTCGGCGACGAGGGCGTTGTTGTTCGCGGCACTCTTAGGCAGCCTAAGTTTTGTGATCCTCTATGTTTTTACTAACCCGCTCACCGCTTGGCTCACCTTTGCCAGCTTGATTGGTTACGCCTTGGTTTATACCACCTATTTAAAACGGGCCACCCCGCAAAATATTGTAATTGGCGGTTTAGCGGGCGCGATGCCACCCTTGTTGGGTTGGACAGCGGTGACGAATCAATTCCATGGTCATGCGCTATTGCTAGTGATCATCATATTCCTGTGGACGCCGCCGCATTTTTGGGCGCTGGCGATTCACAGACGCGCAGAATATGCCAAAGTGGATATTCCCATGCTGCCCGTGACCCATGGGGTAGAATTTACTAAGACCTGTATCTTGCTCTATACGATTTTGCTGGCGATGGCTTGTCTATTGCCCGTATTAGTCGGGATGAGTGGACCGCTCTACTTTGTGTGCTCAAGCATACTAAGCACCGGATTTATCTATAAGGCGTGGCAATTAAAGTATCAGGATCGTGAAGGACTGGCGATGCAAGTGTTTCGCTTCTCGATTTATCATTTAATGTTGTTATTTATGGCATTACTGCTCGACCACTATCTTTGGGCGTAATGTGCAACGCTCGATGGGCATAGGACGGGCATGGCCTGAGGACAAAATATGCAACAAAGAATCTCCAACAAGATCTTAGTGATAGCGATTCTACTAATAGGATTGGGCGGACTATTTGCAGTGAAGTTCAATCCACCTAAGCCCGTTGAGTTAGAGAGTGGTTTTTTGTTTCCCGAGGCGTTCGAGCTAGCGCCCTTTGAGCTTGTCGATCAACATCAACAACCCTTTACCAATGCAAGTTTGAAGGACCAATGGAGCCTATTCTTTATCGGCTTTACCTATTGCCCCGATGTCTGCCCGACCACCTTAAACAAACTCGCCGCCGCCTATCCTGAGCTGAAAAAAATTGCGCCCATTCAAATCGTGTTTTTATCCGTTGATCCGAAGCGGGATACCCCAGAGAAACTCCTCACCTACGTGAATTTCTTTAATCCTGAGTTTAAGGCGGTGACGGGTGAGCAAGCCCAAATCTTCCCACTCACCCGCAGCCTAGGACTGATCTACGCCATGGTCGGCGAAGGGGATAATTATCAAGTCGATCATAGCGCTGGTTATGTACTGGTTTCTCCCCAAGGCACGCGGGTTGCGGTGTTTAAACCCACTGCTGCCTTAGGTAAAGCCCCTCAAGTACTCAACCAAGCCTTGATCAGCGACTTCGATAAAATCGTCAAAAGCTACAAACCTAAATAGCCGCCGCTGACGTGTTACTCTTTAACCCAAGTGCCGTCGTCTTTGGGTCTCACCCATGCCTGCGAAAACCAGTAATAACCATTGCGCGTCTTACTTGGCGCCGTGCAATTGTAGCGTGAACGCCCCGCTGGCAGGGCTAAATCGGCTTGAATACTAAATTCATTATCACTGCTCCAAGTCGGCGATTTAGCGCCTTGCCCTTGGATATAACACATGACTTGCTTGGCGGAAATATCGCTCATATCGAGTTTAACCTTAAGCTCGGGGCGCCAATGTCCCCCCTTAAGCTCAGGATCGGTAGGCGTTTGCTCAAGCACTGGCATATTGAGACTGTATAACTTGGCTTTTAGGCTTTTTAGATCTGCATATTGCCCCGCTACAGGGAAGCGCGGCAGCGCCGTGAGTGGCGAATAAGGCCCCGCCGCACCAGACTGCTGGCCAAAGGCGACAAAGCCATTGTCGCTCAACATATCCTGAATCGCCTGATTGTATTCGCCATAGGGATAGGCCAGCATTTTAAAGTTCTGCCCCGTCGCCTCACGAATCGCGTTTTCGGTGTCCTGAATATTGGCTTTAATTCGCGCTAGCCATTGGCTTTGAGATTCATTGTCCAGCCTACGGATCAGATGCTCATGGGCCCAGCTGTGGTTAGCAATATCAGCACCTTCCTTGGAGAGCGTGATGAGCTGCTCCCAAGTCATCATCTCAGTAAACTTTTGTTTAATAGGCTCAATTGCCACAAATAAGGTGTAGGGAAAACCAAATTCCTTTAGGATGGGATGCGCTGTGGTCGCAATGCTGCGATAACCATCATCGAAAGTAATCGCCACCGTTTTGGCGGGTAAATCTTGTTTGTTTTTTATCGCTTCGACCACCTGCGATAACGGAATCACCTTAAAGCCATCATCCGCCAAGAACTGCATTTGCTCACGAAATTGTGCAGGCGTGACGCTCGTCGCCGCCGGCGTGGTTTCTGACACATGGTGATACTGTAAAATGACCACGGCATTGGCCGAAAAAGTCATCAACCCGAAGAGTGCCAATAACGCACGTTTAACCATAATGTGAATACCTCCAATATCAATGACTACTGCAAAATCTACCGCACTCGCGCTGCTGTTTAATGGCACCAAAAATCGCCAACTGTTCGCGCTTGCACTGCCGATGATCCTCTCCAATATCACGGTTCCGTTATTGGGATTAGTGGATACCGCTGTGATAGGGCATTTGAGTGACGCCTATTATTTAGGGGGCGTCGCACTCGGGTCAACGATTATCACATTAATCATTTGGTTATTAGGCTTTTTACGAATGGCTACCACAGGCTTAGTCGCACAGGCCTATGGCGCAAACGATACCGCGAGCCAATTAAAATTGCTGGTTCAAGGCGCGATGCTGGCGACTGGACTGGGTATCGCGGTGATCCTATTGCAGCTCCCGATATTGAATTTAGCGCTCGGCCTCTCCGAGGCGAGTATGGAAGTGGAGCGTTATTGCCGAGAATATTTTCAAGTCCGCGTTTGGTCGACGCCATTCGCCCTACTCAATTTAGTTATGCTCGGCTGGCTCCTTGGCCGGCAACAACCCAAGGCGGCGATGTGGCAGCTTATCCTCGCCAATTTAGCCAATATTATCCTCGATGTACTGTTTGTAATGGGATTCGGCTGGGGCGTAAAAGGCGCAGCACTCGCTTCAGTATGTGCCGATATCACCGCCTTTAGCGTTGCGCTCTACATGGTATTACAACAGCTTAAGCTGTCGTCTCAATTTAAATTTGACCAATTGCGTGTCCATCTGACGTTTGCCGGTTACGGCAAACTGCTCAAACTCAATAGCGATATTTTTATCCGCAGTCTATGCCTGCAAGCTGCCTTCGCCTTTATGACCTTTCACGGTGCAGGCCTTGGGGACAATACCGTCGCAGCCAATGCAGTGTTATTAAATTTACTGCTATTAATCTCCTACGCCCTCGATGGCATCGCCTATTATGCCGAGGCGGAAGTGGGCAAAGCCTATGGTCAAAAGCGTGCGCAGCAATTGCATGAAGCCGTGGTGCTGGCTTGGTGTTGGTCTGCCATCACAGCAGTTGGGTTTACACTGATCTTCAGCCTTTGGGGAAGCCATATTATCGAACTGTTGACTAGTATTGATAAGGTCAGAACCACAGCACAGACTTATCTGATTTGGTTGGTATTGCTACCGCTTTGGTCTTTTAGCTCTTACCTATTCGATGGTGTTTATATCGGTGCGGCGCAGGGTAAAGTGATGCGTAATAGCATGATTATCGCGACATTTGGCGCCTTCTTTCCGACATGGTATTTACTACAATCGCTATTGCCTTCTGAGCAGGCTAACCATGCTCTGTGGGCGGCCATGACAGCCTTTATGTTAACGCGTAGCCTGACCCTTGCTGCACATTATCGCTTTAGTAAGACATTTATTGTTAGTTAACTCAGTAAAGACAGTAGCTTACTTAGGTTTGACCGATTAATATACGCACAACTTTTGTAATATAAATGTGATATAAAATGAAAAGGATTTTACCTCTACTGCTCCTGTGGCTAAGCCTGCCACTGCTTGCCCAAACGGTACCACAACTTCCCGTCGAGGCTTTTGCTAGTATTCCCGATGTCAGCTCTGTGCAATTGTCACCCGATGGTAAAAAAATTGCCTCCATTGTTCGTGTCGAACAACCTAAACTCAAGGGAACCGTTGTCAGCATTCTCGATTTAGAAACGGGTGAAAAAGGCGTTGCAGTTCATACTGATAACCAAAAATTTGTAATGCTGTCGTTAAGGTGGGCAAACAATACTACATTGTTAATAAAAGCTCAGTTTCCAGCAAATCGTTATGGAACACCAACAACCGAAACCCGCCTAGTTAAGTACGATTTAACCACTCGAAAGACTTCGAGTGTACTTGCTCCTAGTGTTATCGATCGACTCAGTTGGATCCCCCAACATCAAGGGCAAATTATCGATCTGATGCCAGATGACTCGGAACATATTCTGCTATCCCTTGATGGCATGGGCCAAAATGTAGGGGAAGACAGCGTACTCAAAGTCAATCTGTCACAGGGAAAGTCCTCCTACATTCAAAATGCTAAGCGTAATATCATCGGCTGGGTTACCGACAGGCAGCACAAGGTCCGAATTTCCATCTATAACGATGATACTGAGTACCGAATCTACGAACAGCCCGAACAAAAAGCAGAGTCTCGCTTGCTTTGGAGCTTTAAAGCTTTCTCTGAAGAGAGTGTCTGGCCACTGGGGTTTGATGCCGACCCGAATATTCTGTACGTACGCGCCTATCACCAAGGATTTGAAGCTATCTTTAAGGTGAATTTAACCGATCCTAAGCTCACCAAGGAGCTGGTGTACGCCAACGAAAATACCGATGTCGAAGGCGATCTCATCTATTCAGAATTAAAGAAAAAAGTTATTGGGATCAGTGAGGGTGATGGCGAAGAGTATACTTTTTGGGATCCTGAATATGCGGGCCTACAAAATGGGCTGAAAGCGGTATTACCCAATGCTCACAACTACATCACCCAATTTAGCGCCAATGAACGCCGCTATATCGTCTACTCCACCAGCTCGACTCAGCCCGGCACTTATTACTTTGGCGATAGGGATGAGAAGGCGCTGTTTCCGATTGCTGAGAGATATAGCAAGCTCAGCAGCGAGCAACTCGCCGACACGCAATACTTAAGCTACGAAGCGCGGGATAAACTCAAAATCGATGCTTACCTGACAGTGCCAAAGGGCCTCGAAGCCAAGCAACTGCCAACCATTATCTTCCCCCACGGCGGCCCCATTAGTTACGACAGTAATGACTTCGATTATTGGGCACAGTTTTTTGCCAACCGTGGCTACGCAGTATTCAGAATGAACTTTCGGGGTTCAGCAGGCTATGGCTATGAGTTTATGAAAGCCGGCCTAAAAAGCTGGGGGCTCGAAATGCAAAACGATGTGGAAGATGGCACGCGTTACCTAATCAATCAAGGGATTAGCGATCCGCAACGTATCTGTATTGTCGGCGCGAGTTATGGTGGTTATGCAGCACTCATGGGCGCCGCAATGACACCCGAACTGTATCGCTGCGCAGTCAGTGTTGCTGGGGTGACAGACGTAGCTTACCTAGTAAAATCCAGTCGCCGTTTTACCAATTATGAAGTCGTCAAAGAACAAATTGGCGATGACTTTAACGTCCTCTATGAACGCTCGCCCATCAGCAAAGCCGATAAGATCACCATCCCAGTATTACTACTGCATGGCGATAAGGACCGAGTGGTCAAGGTACAACACAGCCGCGAAATGTTTGACGAGCTAAAATCTCGTAAGAAAAACGTCGAATATATTGAGCTTGAAAATGGTGACCATTATTTGAGTAACAATGACCACAGATTAACCACCTTTAAGGCGCTGGATAAGTTTTTAGCAGATAACCTAAAAACTCAGTTGTAGCATCAAAGCCAAATATAAAAAACGCGACTCAAGGTCGCGTTTTTTATATTTAGCTCAACTCAAAATCTTAAGCGTAAGAATGCTCACCGTGTTGGTGATCGGTTACGTCACGCACACCCGTTAATTCACCTGGGAACATATCTAACAGTTGTTTTTCGATACCATCCTTTAAGGTGATATCCACTTGCGAACAACCATTACAACCGCCGCCGAACTGCAATACTGCAACGCCTTCTTTGGTGATCTCCACCAACATAATGTTGCCGCCATGGCTTGCTAATTGTGGGTTGATTTCTGATTGGATCACGTATTCGATACGCTCCACTAAAGGCGCATCACCCGCAACTTTACGCATTTTCGCGTTTGGCGCTTTAAGGGTTAATTGCGAACCTAATTGATCGGTCACAAAGTCAATTGAGGCTTCTTCTAAGAAAGGTGCACTCTTTTCGTCTACCATAGCGCTAAAGCCATTGAATGCTAATTCAATATCATCGCTCTCAACGGCATCAGGTGGACAGTAAGACACGCCACACTCAGCTTGTGCGGTACCTGGGCTTATCACAAATACACGAATATGAGTGCCTTCAGGTTGATCTGCTAACAACTTTACAAAATGGGCTTGAGCCGCATCGGAAATCGTAATCATGGAAACCAGCTCCGTCAGGGGATACCTGAGTGTTTTAGTAAGAATTAGCCGTATGATACTCCTAGTCACTCGCGCTTTGTAGTCCCCTTGGGCGCAAGTTTATGGATTTTTGCCATAGTGATCACGATTCAAGCCTTATTTAGCAATTTATAAATAACACTTAAACATCAGCATTATGCATGAGTAAACAAGCATTAATAAAAAGAAAAGCGACTCAATTGAGTCGCTAAAAAGATCCTATAAAAGACAAATTATTTTGCAGCTTCTTGTCCCGCGATACGGCCAAAAACAATGATATCTGTATAAGCATTACCACCGAGACGATTGGTTCCGTGGGTTAAACCCGTCACTTCACCCGCAGCAAACAAGCCCGGGATCACCTTTCCTTGTTCATCCAGTACACGAGTACGTGTATCAACCACAAGGCCGCCCATCGTATGGTGCACAGAAGGTGTCGCTTTTAAAATCCAATAAGGTCCTTTACTTAAATCGACTAATCCTGAGCGATGATTAAAGGCCTCATCCTTTCCTGTTGCGGCATAGTGATTAACGTCTTTAATCGTTGATAACAGCTTATCTTCAGGAATATTAAAGACTTTAGCGGCTTCTTCTAGGGTATCGACCTTGTACATTAGCCCGTCTTTGGTGAATTCCTTCAGTTCACCTTGATGCATTTCAACTGTATGGGCAACGTTTTCAATATCTTGATTCCAAAGCACATAAGTATAGCGGCCAGGCTGGGCTAGAATGGCCTGTGAAATCACATCTCGGCGCTCCAATTCCTCAACAAAACGCTCACCCTTCTGGTTGATTAGCACCGCACCAAAAAAACGAGAGTCTGCAATCAAGGCAATCGCGCCCGAGGTTGGGCTACAAATAGGATATGACTGGATATATCCCATGTTTTTAGCCGCTGCGTGAATTTTCTCTGCCATTACAATGCCATCACCAGTGCCGCCCGCATGGCCTGTACTACCATAGCGCTCGTCGAGTTCTGGATTGTATTTCTTACGCATCTCCATATTAGAGGAGAAGCCACCCGTCGCAATCACAACACCGCGTTTAGCATGGTAAGTGATGGTTTTGCCATTATGTGTCGCTTCTACACCCACAATGCGACCCGTTTGATCTTGGATTAACTTTTCAGCCTTAGTATTGGTATGGATCGGTAAACTGACTTCATCAGCTTTAATCGAAAACTTACTAATGACCTCAGCCCCAGTGTGACCTTTAGGGATTAATGCCCGTTTAACGCTGTGTCCACCAAACTGAAATAATTGATCTGGGTAGAATTCTACTTTGACGTAGTCCCTTAGCCATTCTGCTGCACCGACGGCATTATCGACCATGGTTTTAACCATTTCTGGATCACCTTTGAAATCGCCACCTTTTAGCGTGTCGCTGATAAACAGCTCTTTGCTATCGGTAATCCCCATATTTTTTTGCACCCAACTACCGGCCACATTCATCTCAGCACCAGAGATCAATGAGTTACCGCCAATAATTGGCATTTTTTCAATAATAACAGCGGAGCGACCCGCAGCTTTCGCCTCTAAACCCGCGCTAAAACCTGCTCCACCCGAGCCAATAATCACCACATCATAGGTATATTCTGCAGGGGTTAACGCCTCACTTTTCTTAGCAGAAGCCGTTGCAACAAGAGTAACTCCCGCGGCTTCAATACTTTTCCCCACGGCTTCTTTAAGCGCTTTAGACGTTACGGTGGCGCCAGCAATACCGTCAACCTCGATAGAGTTATTATCAATAATTGCCTGTTTAACATCTTTAAATACGGCGCCAGCAAGGACTTTATTTTCCTTTTGCTTGAGTACATCAATCGCAACAATATGTCCGTCTTTAAATGTGGTTTCGACCTGCACTTCGCCATGCTTACCTTGAGCAGTTCCCTGGCTTTTTACTATTTTATGGGTCACTTGACAGCCAGCAATAATTACTGTTGCAGTGACAGCAATACCAATGATGGATTTTTTATATTGCATTACAATTCCCTTATTATTTTTGATGAAAAATAGAACAACACCAAATTAAATGATATTCTACTTATTAAAAATTCAATCTATTTGACAAACCGTTAAAACTGATAACCAACAGATACACCGTATTCAATCCCATCATTATATTGTGAACCCCAGCTATCATAATGAGTGACATATATTTTTGAAAAAATTGAATCAGTGAGGCTTGTTTGTAATGTTGTGATTATCTGATGGCCATAGCTGTCATATGAAAATAATGCTTGATGCGCTTTATCTCTATCAATTTGCGCCTCATAATTCAAACTTAAGCTATGTTTAAACCCTAGTAATTCAAACGGATACTTTGCATTTAAAACTACTGCATAACCTGACAGGTCGTTAAACTTCTCAGAGGTAGGGGAAAAGCTACCTATGGTATAATTTAAACCGACCCCATAGTTGAGTGATAGATTTTGAATTTTCGCATTATGGGTAACACCTAAATAAAGATTATCTTCAACTAGCGTTTCACTCGCAGAGATAAAGTTCTGAGTCCAAAAGTTGAACTGCGATTCTCCGAGCTTATTTTCAAGTATCAATAATGACTTAATGGTAGTTTTGCCATCAAGGTGCTTCTGATTTTCCGCGATTTCAGCAGGATTTTCGAGCTTAAGATTAGCAAAGTAAGTCCCCCAATCAGCAATTCCCAAATGATTCAATTTTACAAAAGGCTGATTAAAAACACCTGGGTTATCATGTTTGGCGTCACTGGTATAAAACTTATAACCTAAATCCACGCTAGTTTTATTCACATCAGCACATACTGAACCACTAAATACTATTGTACTAACTAAAATAGATGCCACACTTTTTGTACACATAGAACCCTCTCAACCATGTATTCTAGGAAGTATTTTTAAATACCTGCCAACCAGTAAACTTTATATAATAACGTTACTACGAATAATATGATGACTATGTGATCTAAGCACGACGGTGCTTTTGACTTTTAAAAGTGTGTGGTTTAATGCAGTAAATTTACAGCTCCTATTATTTAACTGTTAGATATTTCCAATCTAGCGACAAATAAATTATTTTTAGATGAGCTAGTAAAAATCCAACCCAGTTGATTTGCGAGGCGCTTCACCAGTAAAAGTCCTAAACCAAATCCATGGTGACCATTACTATTATAGGAATTAGTTATTTCTACATAATAACCATCTTGAGTAATGCTAATATCCATCCCACCATGCTCAATACTATTCCTTAATAAATTGCTTAATATTATTTTTAGCGGATGAAGTTGAACGGGCAAACAAGTATCGTCAGAAAATAATTGAATTTTTTGCTCATGACCATGAACCCGTTGCTGCTCATCGATAATACTGGCAAGTAAAGGCGATAACGCGACGTTTTCCTTTTCTAAGCTGGAACACTCTTTATTAGTCAACCACAGTAAGGTTTCAATAAGTGACTTCATTTGATTGGTCGCTTGGGAAGCATACAGCGTTGGCCCTGTAAGCTCACCTTGTTGTAATGCGAGGATTTCGAATGAAGATTGGCATATGGCAACTGGCGTTCTTAACTCATGGCTAGCAAAGCGTAAAAAATTAAGTTCGCGTTGCTGAGCCTCTTGAAGCTGTAAAATCGAGTTATCTAAAGCATCAACAATAGCTTTTAATTCAGCATATTCTTGTTGCGGCAAACTCAGTTTGCCTCCGGCTTCCCAGTCATGCTGCTTAATCGCATGGCTAATTTGATGCACAGGCGTAATCACTTTGCTTTGCATATAAAACGCTAAGCTTGCACTGGCACAGAAGGTTATCAGCACTAGCAGCAAAATGGCCGTCATGTTTTTAGGGGCAAATTGCAAGTCATGGGTAACACTAAACTGCAGCCAAACGTAGAGCGGCTGGCCAGCTTGGGGGTAGTACACACTCAGCGCGTTAACAATGGGGCCTTCTGCATGCTCATAGCGAATTTTGCTCGCATCTGTTAAGACTTCATTGTGACTTAACTCACGAATGTGTGGCGGAATATCTAGCCAATGAGAATAGACGGTTAAGTTATCGGTTTTTAGAATCGGCTGATGCTGTAATGGTTGCTGAGTTGGCTGCGCCACCTTCAGTAATGCTTCGGCTGCTTGCCCTGCATTATGCATTGTGACTTCATGCATAGAAATCATACCTGCACACATCATGCAAAGCGGGATAAAACTATTCACGCCTAAGGTTATTAATAGAAAAATCACTCCCCACACTTGATAGCTACGCTTAAGGCTAAATTTAGGCGCTTGCATTGATGTCATCCCTAAGGCTTAAGCCAACGCCACGAATTGTATGTAATATTTGCCGCTCAAAGGGGCGATCGATCACTCGGCGCAAAAGATGAATATGGCTGCGCAAGCTGTCACTATCTGGTGCACAGTCGGGCCAAAGCATTCGCTCAATCTCTTCTCTACTCACGGTTTCTGGACTACGACGCGCTAATAAAGCCAGGATCTGCCATCCGGTTTTAGACAAAACCAGCAGTTGCCCTTGCCGATACACCATGTGGTTTGCAAAATCGATTTCTAGGTCACCAATAGCCAACCTTTGGGGCGCGGGACGACGCTGGGCAACCACCTTTAGCCGCGCGACCAGCTCCTCCATCGCAAAGGGTTTGACTAAATAATCGTCCGCGCCAACAGCAAAACCACTCAAGCGATCATTCAGACTACTACGTGCAGTTAACATGATTACTGGTGAGGGAATGCACTGTGCTTTCCAGCGTTCACACGCCTCAATGCCATCACCATCCGGTAAATTAAGATCGAGAATAATGGCGTCAAACTGCTGCTGGCTGATCAATATTTCGGCTTGCGCTAGGTTGAACGCGTAATCACACTCTATGCCACTCAATTCAAGATATTGGATGATGTTGTTAGAAAGAAGCCGATTGTCTTCAACCAGTAATACCAACATATTTAGATCAACTCATATTGATGGGCGAGATGAATTAAGTTTGCTCGATTCGTCGCCCCAAACTTCCTACGCATTGATTCCATATGGTATTCAACTCCCCTAATACTTATCGGGAGCTGGATTGAAATTTCATCATTCTGCAGGCCGTTTGCGACCATAACTAAGATATCTCTCGCATTATCTTTCAGTAGAGAACTTTGAAGAAACGGATTAAACAATGACTTATTACATTCAAATAGCTTGTTTTGGGCATCCTTTAAGGTCGCGCTCAAATCCGTTAATTGGATATCCGAATCATCCAGATGACTCAGCAGGATAAAGCGACCCACCCAATGTCGATTGCTATGGCATCCAACGGGCCAACTTAATACGGTCTGAATATGGTGTTTATTGAAAAGTCGGCGGGCCTTGTCACTTTTCTCACACGACAAGCGATACATATAAGATTTTGATGTATCTAACGAAAAACCAAAATTAAAGTCACTAGCGGCAATCTGACTTAAATAAAAACGCTGCAATTGGGCAACTTTTGGGGATGAAGCTACGCTGGCAGTGGGTTTACGCAGCGAGGCTTGCGAGAACAGGTTGGTTTCTTTTGGAAAGTGATAGTTTTCATACGCACA
This sequence comes from Shewanella sp. MM_2022_3, assembly GCF_022557375.1. Lineage (NCBI taxonomy): Bacteria > Pseudomonadati > Pseudomonadota > Gammaproteobacteria > Alteromonadales > Shewanellaceae > Shewanella > Shewanella sp. MM_2022_3. The sequence continues at coordinate 105,955 of NZ_JAKZGV010000004.1, read as the reverse complement.
ATGTGCGACCCCTTGAAACCAGAATCCACTAAAACCGTGCGGTTTCAAAGCAGTACTTATCGCTTGAATAACGTCTTGTAATGTCGATGCCGTATTGGCATTTGATAGCGCCCGTTTAGCGTCCATAAATACCCCCAAACAAAATATGATTAGAAGGTATCTCAATACAAGCAACAAACAAAACTTATAGATACATATACTTACATTTGATCTCAAAACTAAAAGTTATTTTTTACATCCCGTTTTTTTGACATAGTTTTGACGTTCGTAACGCTAAACTGCAACGATCTTTGCTAACTATAAGTCGATTGCCTCCAACAAGCCTGGCGCTTCGGCTCGTGCAAGACACCATATTTGAACATGCACGTATCGCGCTTCAAATAAACGGGCGATTTCCGCAACCGTCGTGCCTGTCGTCACCACATCATCCACTAACGCAATCCGTTGATAGGCAAAATCGGCATTTAAATCAAAGGCATCCTGTAGATTTCGTCGCCGCTGCGCGCCATTGAGTCCAGCTTGTGGGCGGGTATCTTGCAACCGAACCAATCCGTCACTGATCAGAGGGAGCGAGAGCTGCTTCGATAATTCATGTGCGATGAGCCAAGCTTGATTAAATCCGCGTTGCCTTAATCGGTTGGGGTGTAAAGGTACTGGTACTATGGCCTGTGGTAGAGTGATTAATCCTTGCTGTTCAAGCTGACCAACGCGCGCCACTAAGGCTTGGCACAATAGGGGTAAGGCGGCAAGTTGTCCCTGATATTTGATAGCGGCTATCCAAGGGCCAAAGCCTTGATGATAACTACAAGGAGCGATGACTTTTCGCGGCTGATGCTTTTGGCATTGACCACAATATTCCAGCTCAAGTTGCATGGATTTGCCGCAACCTAAGCAAATGGGGCTGTGATACAAGCCAGTTTGCAGGCATACCTGGCAAAATCCTGCTTCCGTTGAATTTAGGGATTGGTGGCACAGTAAGCAGCGGTTAGGTAAACTGCCTGCCAAGCAACGATGCACCCAATGCGAGACTAAGCGTAATAGCTTCGCCCCCTGTTGCGACCAAATCCATTTGCTATCGCCCGACATACAACATCCTATTTGAGGTATTTTAGTGAACGCTACAACGTCTACTCATCATCCACTCCATATCGAAACCATTGGCCAAGGGCCAGATCTGGTGATGATCCACGGTTGGGGGGTTAATAGCGCCGTGTTTACGCCGCTGCATGAGCAACTGTCTGAGTATAGAGTGCACTATGTCGATCTGCCGGGTTTTGGCTTAAGCCAACCGATAGCGGGCGATTTATCGACTTGGGTCGATGCGTTGATCAATGCCTTGCCCGCCAATGCAATTTGGGCTGGCTGGTCACTAGGCGGATTAGTCGCCACTCAAGCCGCCATAAGCTATCCCTCCCATGTCAGAGGATTAATAACTATCGCGTCCTCGCCCTGTTTTATGGCAAGGGAGGAAGAAGCATGGCCCGGTATCCCGCCACAAGTACTCAGTATGTTTGGCGAACAGCTTGGGCAAAATTTACCAAAAACCATTGAGCGCTTCTTAGCAATTCAGGCCATGGGCAGTGAAACTGCCAAAGACGATATCAAACAGCTACGGGATTTAGTCTTAGCTCGCCCACTTCCCGATGCTGCGGCATTAACTCAAGGCCTTGATATGCTGAATCAAGTTGATCTGAGACCGCAGTTATCGAGCATCAACCAACCTTGGCTACGGATTTGGGGCAGGCTTGATGGACTCGTGCCCAAACGCGTCCAACCTAAAATGCCAACAGCAAGCCACATCACCGATGTGATGCTCGCCAAAGCATCCCACGCGCCATTCGTGTCACATAGGCAAGAATTCTTACAAGCACTCTTACCTTGGTTGGCACAATTCAAGGACTAATGCTTTATCTTTGTGCAATTAGTGGCTAGTATTTAACCATTAAGGCTACAAGGAATTTTTCATGCTGCTTGTCAGTAACTACCCCCAAGTTCCGCTAGCGACCACGAATGTCGCGACGGACTCGGCTCGGGTCGACAATCAGCTAAAACCAGTGGTAATCCCACCTCAGGCTGCGACTAAAGGCCATGAAGAACGCGCCTTTAACCCGCAAAATGAACGTACTGCTGACCAAGCTCAGCAACAGGCTCGATTACTTGAGCAAAATCAGCAACAAGTTCAACAAAAGCAGCAGCAACAGCAATCCTCGCAGCAACAGAGTCAACAACAGCAAGAAAAACAAGCTCCAGTTGTGGCTGCTGATCGCGCACTTCCTAAAACGCTTAGGGTGCCAGTCCGAGGTCCTGCGGCCTTGCAACGCAAGGATATTCGCTTAAAGGTTGGCCAAAACAATACTCCGCCAACAAATACTAATGCAAAAACCAATACCAGCGCCGCTCGTCAACCTATACAAGGGGAGTCACCTCAGTTTTATCAACAAGTTGGGCAACGTATTAGCCAATATTATGCGCAACAGACTCAACCAGAGGCCGAGCCCGCCATGTCGTCATGGATTTGATGGGTTATGGCGTGTAGAAATAAAAATGCCGCTGATTAAGCGGCATTTTTTATGCGGTTATTTGCTCAAGTTACCCGAGCGATACAGCTCTTGCTGGTAGGCTAGGCTGCCCCACAGAGCCCAACTTAAGGCCTTTTTCTCCAGCGCCTGCGCCGCTGGCGCATAAGGCGTTAAGTGCTCAGTTTTTTCATCATATTGGAAACCTTGCGCCGCTTTCTCTGGCTGCAGGATCACCACATCCTTGCCTTCCATCAACGCAAAATTTTTGTCGTATTGCATCAGTGCACGTCCAGGCCAATCATCGCTGACCTGAGTTAAGTCACGCCCTAACATAGGGTAAGAGTCTGAAATACCAATCAAAGATAACAAGGTTGGCGGTAAGTCGATTTGACTCACGATACGGTGATCGCGTTTTGGTGCAACATTATCCCCAAGGATTAACCCAGGAATACGGAAACGCGATACTGGCACCAGATCCGCACCACCGACTCGACTGTCATGGTCAGCTACCACAATAAAGACGGTGTCCTTCCAGTAGTCGGCATTTTTGGCCAGCTTAAAGAACTCACCAATCGCATAATCGGCATATTTTGCCGCGTTATTACGGGTTTGTTTTGGTTGCTCATACAGCTCAATACGGCCATCGGGAAATTCGAATGGATCGTGGTTACTCGAGCTAAACACTAAACTAAAGAACGGTTTACCTTCGCTATGCAGACGCTCAAACTCACTATTTGCCTTACGCATTAAATCTTCATCAGAAGCACCCCAAGAGCCGACAAACGCAGGAGATTTATAATCCTTCTGATCGATAATGTCGCTAAAACCATTCCCGAGGAAGAAGCTACGCATATTGTCAAAATGGCTCTCACCACCATAGATAAATTGGGTGGTATAGCCGTGATTTTTTAACAATTCAGCGATACTGAAGAAACCCGTCTGGCTCTTGCCTAATTTCACCACCGCACGGGCTGGCGTAGGGGTAAAACCAGTCGTAACAGCTTCAATTCCGCGCACAGAGCGTGTGCCAGTGGCGTAGAGATTATCGAAATACCAGCCTTCCTGTGAGAGGGCATCGATATTTGGCGTTAACGGCAAACCACCTAAACTCCCCACAAAACGGGCTCCCAGACTTTCTTGCAGCAGGATCACTAAATTTTTAGGCTTTCCGGTATAACTGGCTTGGTTAAAGCTCAGAGAGGGAAGTTCATTTGAGGTAAACGCACTCTCAGGGCGACCGCTCTCCTGCCTAATGACCTTGATAATCTCATCTTTGTCCAAGGAGCCATACACCTTAGAAGCATCTTCCTCACTGCCCATTTGTTTGATCGCAAATACTAAAGAATAAGCGGAGTTAATCACTAAGGAGTTTACTAATGGATCATCGGCAAATGCCACCATCGCAGGGTTAATCGGTCTATGACCTAAGGTTGAACGCGCACCCAATAGGGTCAAAATGATAACCAGCACGGCTAACACCGGGCGCCAATACCAACGGGGGAAACGCAGGTTTTTACACAACTTACCGCTCAATACCCAGCCGCCCCATAGGGTTGCGATACTCAGCACCACAGAAAAAATCAGCTCAAGCTTGCGTCCCGCCCACAGCATCGACAGCACTTCTTTGGGATAAATCAAATACTCCACATACAAACGATTAGGGCGAATGCCATATTCCTCAATAAAGGCGGGCGTCGACACTTCGAGGAATAAGATAGTCCAGAGGCCTATGGTTAGCCATAAACGCAGAATCCATTGCCATGCTCGGCCAATCAAATGATCGCCCGAAAATATCGCCGTACCTAAAGCAGCCACACCCCATAACCAACATAGGGTTGCAATATCGACACGAATACCTTGCAGCAACAAATGCGACCAACCGTCAACAGCGGCTACACGTTCGCCCTGCCACAGGCCTAAACCGATTCGGCTAGCGGTAGCAATAGCCAGTACTAACAGACTGAAAATAAGAATGACGCGAAAGGGCCCGTGGGCGCCCTTGCGTCCACCAGCAGATAAACCTGACTGCATGTATTACCCCAAAAACATTAAACGCACACTCAGCTTTGGAGTGTCAATTTGAAAAATTACCAGAAGTTGCTATATGACAACCGATCTGGCTTAAGGTTGCATTAAATTGCCGCCTTTATATTACCTGTCGTAGCAAACATGCAACAATTTTGTGATTGAGGGGTAAAAAATGTCGACTCGGGCACATGCTAATGCCCGAGTCACATCGAGATGACTTACTTTTTCAGCTTAGCGAAAGCATCAGCAAAGGCATTGCCCATCGCCGCATTGACAGGGGCTGGCTTGGGTGCTGACCGCCCAGACTGAGGTTGTGATGATTTGTGCTGTGACGCTTTGTGCTGATTCGGTTTGTTACCCTGATGCTTACCCTGCACTGGCGTGCGAGTTTGCGACTTACTCTGATCAATCGCCTCATCCAGACGCATACTCAGGCCAATTCGGCGGCGCTCCACATCCACTTCCATCACCTTCACTTTTACCACATCACCCGCTTTGACCACGGTATGGGGATCAGTAATAAATTTGTCGGTTAATGACGAGATATGCACTAAACCATCTTGGTGCACGCCGATATCCACAAAGGCACCAAAGTTAGTCACGTTGGTGACAACGCCTTCGAGGATCATCTCAGGCTTGAGATCCTTAAGCTCTTCAACCCCATCTTTAAACTTAGCGGTTTTAAACTCGCCACGGGGGTCACGGCCAGGTTTATCCAGCTCGCTAAGGATGTCGGTCACTGTCGGCAGACCAAACTCAGGAGTCGTAAACTCCTGCGGTTTGATGTTGCGTAATAATTCTGAATTGCCAATAAGGCTCGCCACATCGACTTGTTTGGTCTTGGCAATCGTTTCGACCAGCGAATAGGCTTCCGGGTGAACCGCTGACATATCTAATGGATTATCGCCGTCACGAATACGTAAAAAGCCTGCGGCTTGCTCAAAGGCTTTAGGGCCTAAACGCGGTACTTTTAACAGCTCTTTACGATTTTTGAAGGCGCCGTTGGCATCGCGGTAATCCACCACGTTTTTGGCCAAGGTTTTATTTAAACCTGCAACTTGCGATAGCAAAGGCACAGACGCCATGTTTAAGTCCACGCCTACACCGTTTACACAATCCTCGACCACGGCTTCGAGCGAGCTAGAAAGCTGGCTTTGACTCACATCGTGTTGATATTGACCAACGCCGATAGACTTAGGCTCAATCTTCACCAGTTCCGCTAAGGGGTCCTGTAAACGACGGGCAATTGAGACCGCACCGCGAATCGAAACGTCTAGCTCAGGGAATTCTAATGCCGCCAGTTCTGATGCGGAATACACCGAGGCGCCCGCTTCGCTCACCATCACTTTGGTCAGCTGTGGTTGGCTGTCCTTGAGGCTGGCGATCAACTCAGCCGCTAATTTATCGGTTTCACGGGAGGCGGTGCCGTTACCAATCGCGATTAACTCTACCTTATGCATTTGCACTAAGTTGGCGAGGGTACGAATCGACTTGTCCCATAAATTCTGTGGTGCATGGGGGAAAATCGTGGTGTGTGCCACCAACTTACCCGTGTTATCCACCACGGCGACTTTAACGCCAGTACGTAGACCTGGGTCTAGGCCCATGGTTGCCTTGGCGCCCGCTGGCGCGGCCATCAGTAAATCACCCAAGTTACGGGCAAATACGTTAATGGCTTCCGCTTCGGCGCGCTCACGCATTTGCGAGATAAACTCGGTTTCCATTTGCAGGGCAATTTTAATTCGCCATGTGGCAGTAACGACCGTTTTGAGCCACTGATCCACACTGCTATCGCCCAGCTTTAAGCCTAAATGCTCACTAATAATGACTTCACAGTAACTGCCTTGACCCGCCTCTGCACCGGGATCGGCATTCATCGATAATGACAGGAAGCCTTCATTACGGCCACGGAGCATAGCTAAGGCGCGGTGAGATGGCACTTTGGCCAAAGGTTCGTTGTGCTCGAAATAATCGCGAAACTTCGCGCCTTCCTTCTCTTTGCCGGCGATAACACGGCTCTCTAACACACTGTTTTGGCTTAAATGTTCGCGAACTTTACGCAGTAATTCCGCATCTTCGGCGTAGCGCTCCATCAGGATATAACGGGCACCTTCCAATACCGCTTTGGTGTCGGCAAAACCCGCTTCTAGATTCAGATAACCCGCAGCCAATGCTTCAATATCGGCATTGCGATCCGCTAACAAGGTTTCGACCAGCGGCTCTAATCCCGCTTCAATGGCAATTTGGCCCTTAGTGCGACGCTTAGGTTTGAAGGGAAGATACAGATCCTCGAGACGCGTTTTACTATCGGCGCCTTCGATTTCCCGTTGCAGCTCAGGCGTTAATTTACCCTGCGCTTGAATGCTGGATAAAATCACCTGACGTCTGTCATTCAATTCACGCAAATAACCTAAACGGGTGTACAGCGTACGTAACTGGGTGTCGTCTAAACCACCAGTCGCCTCTTTACGATAACGGGCGACGAAGGGAACAGTGGCACCATTGTCGAGCAAATCTATGGTGGCAGTGACTTGATGCTCACGAACATTGAGTTCCTGAGCAATAATTTGGGCAATAGTCTGCATAAATAAAGTATCGTGCCTAACGGTTTGATTAATCCTAATTGCGCCCAAGATACCACAGGCGCAGTCGTTGTTTCATATGATGCGAGCGATTTGCCGCTGAAAATCGCCGAGAGTTTGATCTCGCGAGGTTTATTCCCCCTCGTCCGCGAGCGCCGAGTCAAGCAAGGTGTCGAACGGCGTATAACGGATTTCGTTGATATACCATGTCTTTGGGCCAGAGGGCGTTTGCACCACCACTTCATCATCAACTTGTTTGCCGATAAGCGCCCGTGCCATGGGGGAATCAATAGTGATATAACCCAGTTTAGTATCGAGCTCATCTTTACCGACAATCCGATAACGCACGCGCTCACCCGCGTCGTTTTCAAGCTCAAACCAAGCGCCAAAGTAAATTTTGCCTTCCTGCTGCGGAGAATAGTCGACAATTTTGAGTTCTTCGAGGCGCTTAACCAAATAGCGAACACGACTATCTATTTGACGCAAAAGCCTTTTGTTGTAAGTGTAATCCGCATTTTCACTTCGATCGCCCTGCGCGGCAGCCTCTTGCACTTTGAGGGTGATCTGCGGGCGATATTCCTTCCACAGGTATTTTAATTCTTTATCTAAGGTCATCCAGCCTTGGCGGGTGATCAAATGCGCTTTCATGTTAAGACTCTATAGTTAACTAAAACGAGCATAATTTTAAACAGGCATAGCACTGATGATACTCAGAGTCGCCGCCAAAGTTAAGGACTAGCAAAAAGCACCGCTGCCAGAAATGCCAATTTAGTTACAATTTCATATGTATAGTGAATATATTCAACGATTCCCATGCAATTTCATTTGCTTAGTATTAACATGAGTTGGCAATTTGTCGCATTCGACCGTCGTTGGCTTGCATCATGAGCTAGTCGCTCAGATTGAATCCAGCTATATTAAGCGCATTCTTGGCAGATTCGTTTTCAATTTCAGCCAGTTAATCTTTGTTGTATGACGGCATAAAAAATAAAAGCAATAATCCGAGCAATTTAAGGACATCCCATGGGACAAGAAACCTCGAAAATCCTCGTTGTCGATGATGATATGCGCCTACGAGCACTACTCGAGCGTTACCTGATGGAGCAAGGCTATCAGGTACGCAGTGCGGCCAATGCTGAGCAGATGGACCGTTTACTGGAGCGAGAAAACTTTCATTTGATTGTGCTCGATCTGATGTTGCCCGGGGAAGATGGCTTATCTATCTGCCGTCGTCTGCGTCAACAGGGCAGCACCATTCCGATTGTGATGCTCACCGCCAAAGGCGATGAGGTCGACCGCATTATCGGCTTAGAACTCGGTGCCGATGATTATCTGCCAAAACCCTTTAACCCGCGGGAATTATTGGCGCGGATTAAAGCGGTGATGCGCCGCCAAATTCAGGATGTGCCCGGCGCGCCCGCGCAGCAAGAAGCCGAAATTAGCTTTGGTGAGTTTTCACTCGACCTAGCTACCCGTGAGATGTACCACGGTGATGAGGCCATCGCGCTGACCAGTGGCGAATTTGCGGTATTAAAAGTGTTAGTTACCCATCCACGCGAACCGTTATCGCGGGACAAACTGATGAACCTCGCCCGTGGTCGTGATTATTCGGCGCTCGAGCGCTCGATTGACGTGCAGGTATCGCGTCTACGGCGCTTAATTGAAAAAGACCCCGCTAATCCGCGCTACATTCAAACCGTGTGGGGATTAGGCTATGTATTTGTGCCCGACGGTGCCGCCCGTCGATGAGCTGCTTTTGGCCTGTTGTTGACGCTTTTTTGGCACGACTATGAAACTTAAGTGGTGGCAGCGACTCCTTCCGCGCAGCGCCTTTAGTCAAACGGTACTGCTGATTGGTTGTTTGCTGCTGATCAATCAGCTGGTGTCCTATGTCACTGTCGCAGTGTATGTGTTAAAACCCAGCTATCAACAAATTAACCAGTTAATTGCCCGCCAAATCAATCTGTTATTTGTCGATGGTGTCGATATCGGCCGCGAGCACTTAACCATAGTCGATGCGCTCAATGCCAAAGTCCGCGACGATGGTATGAAGGTGTATAACCAACAGCAAGCCCGTGAAGCGGGCATCGAACAAGCCACCTACTACGGTTTTTGGTCATCACAGATGTCAGAATATCTCGGTGGCGATGCCGAAGTCCGTGTCACCCACGGCAGTGTTTTGCAAATTTGGATCCGCCCACCGCAGGCGCCGTCTGTGTGGATTAAAGTGCCGCTGATTGGGCAAAATGTTTCCGACTTGTCGCCACTGACCTTGTACTTGATGGTGATCGGTGCACTCAGTGTTGCCGGCGGATGGTGGTTTGCTCGCCAGCAAAACAGACCATTAAGGCGCTTACAAAAAGCCGCGATCTCGGTGTCCCGTGGCGAGTTTCCCGATCCTTTGCCGCTTAAAGGCTCCAGCGAACTGGTGGAAGTGACCAACGCCTTTAACCAGATGGCCCATAGCATGAAGCAGCTAGAGCAAGATCGTGCACTGTTGATGGCGGGTATTTCCCACGATTTGCGCACGCCGCTGACCCGCATCCGCCTTGCCTCTGAGATGATGGTTGAAGAAGATCAATATCTTAAAGACGGTATCGTCAACGATATTGAAGATATGGATGCCATTATCAGCCAATTTATTGCCTATATTCGCCAAGATCAGGAAGCCAGCCGCGAGCTCGGGCAAATTAATAAACTCATTCAAGATATTGCCCAGGCCGAAGCCAACCGCGACGGTGAAATTGAAGTCGTGCTGAGCGATTGCCCCGAGGCCTTATTTCAAGGGCTGGCGATTAAGCGGGTGTTGAGCAACTTAGTTGAAAACGCCTTTCGTTATGGCTCCGGCTGGGTGCGGATAAGCTCGCAATTTGACGGCAAACGCATAGGCTTTAGCGTTGAAGATAATGGCCCAGGGATAGATGAATCACAAATTCCTACACTGTTTCAACCTTTTACCCAAGGTGATATTGCCAGAGGCAGTGTCGGCTCAGGGCTTGGGCTCGCCATCATCAAACGGATTATCGACCGCCACCAAGGCCAAATTACCCTCTCGAATCGCGCCGCAGGCGGTTTAAAAGCCCAAGTTTGGCTACCGCTAGAATAATCCCAAAATCATAATGACAACGCTGACATTTGATTGGTTCTGTCATATTTATGTCACGCGAAATTCATAAACTTTAGGCAGTTAACTTACCTTAAGTTTCCAATGAAGATTGCATCATGAAGATTTCGACCTTGTCACGTACTGCTTCGGCGCTGTTGTTATTGCTTGCGGGATTATTAGCAGCAGTAGTACTTTGGAGTAGCGATCAAAGACAGCAGATTGAGCAACAAACCCAAGTACTCCAAGGCCTGCAACAGGACTTTCTCGTAGGCGTTCGCCGCGATCTTGATGGCTATTTAACCAGCGGCAACGCGACCCAACTCGAAGAAGCCAAAGCCAAGCTGAGCAAAATCAAAAACCAACTCAGCGAACTCAACCTTGCCGCATCAGGTAATGCCGATGAGGAATTACAGGCCGGCCTGAATCAATTCATTCAAGACTTAGACACTAAATACCGCGCGGCGGGCAAACTAGCAGGTAACCCAAGACAACTGCTGGCTCACGCAGAATCCGAAATGCTCGACTATAACCGTAGGCTTGGTAGCTATGCCGACAAAGGCTTAGCCGTTAATGCAGCAATAGCCGAGCAATATTTGCAATTAAGCCGTGACTTTCCCAGTATTGTTTATCAACTGTCGCAGCTTACCGATGGCTATCTCATTGATAAAAACCAGCAACTTAAGAATATTCTCGACAGCACCAGTAAAGCGCTTAACCAATGGCGCGATCAACTCAACGCCCTGCCATTAATCGGTGTATATGAACAACAGGAAGCCGATGAATTTGCCCTCGGCGCAAGTGAGCCGCAGCAAATTGAAGTGGGCGAAAATGATCGCAACGAGCTGTTAAGCCTTGCCAATCGATACAATAAAGAAGTCGCCAACACCCACCAATTGCTGCAAGCCAATCAGGAGATGCAAGCGCAATTAATTCAAGCGATTGGCAGAGTTGAACAGCAGCTCATTGCCCTCGGTGAGGCACAGGCCGCCAAAAACCAACAGCTCAAATATGAGTTACAAGTCATTCTTTATGCAATGGTTTCGATTATGGCGCTATTTGCGATCGGCTATTTAATCCTGCAACAGAACCGCGTGGTTAAACCCCTTAAACGCCTCAATCAAGCCTTTATGCAATTAAGCGAGTCCAACAGCCGTGAACGTTTGGACATCAATCGCCGCTGCGAAACCGGCCAAATTGCAGGGCATTTTAATCAGCTACTGCATCGTTTTGAACAGGAAGATGAACTCCAACGCCAACAAATGACTAAGGTTTCTCAATCCTTAAGTCAGTTGGTCGCGCGCATTACTCAACTGTCGCAGCACACCGAACACACTCAGACCATAGTCGCCGACACGCAGTCGCAAACCGAGCATATCCGTAGCCTCGCCAATGAGGTCAGTCATACCTCGGCTCTAGTCGAGCAGAGTGCGGTCGAAACCATGCGCCAAATGCAGTCGAGCCAAGCCGAGGCCGAAGCGGTACTGAGTGCCACAGAGCAAACCCAAACGGCGGTTGGCCTTTGCCATGCCTCGCTCGAAAGCCTGAATAACTCAGTGGCAGATGTGGCAAAAATCATTGATGTAATTGGCAATATCGCCGAGCAAACTAATTTACTGGCACTTAATGCCGCTATCGAAGCCGCCCGTGCAGGCGAGCAAGGTCGCGGTTTTGCCGTGGTCGCCGATGAGGTGCGCAGCCTTAGCCAACGAACTCAGGTATCGTTAAATGAAATTGTGAAAATCCTGCATCAGCTCACCCAATCTAACCTTGCTCTCGGCGAGAGTGTCGATGGCATTGCCCAAGCGACCGATAGCCAAAAACAGCGGGCACAGAGCCTATGGCAAATGGCACAAACCGTACAAAATCAAGCGAGTGAAATGGCCAATACCGCCAAACAAGGCTCGCTCAACGCCAAGGAACAGGTGGATTACCTCGATGAATTTGTTCGCAGCATGGATAACCTGAAAGACCAAGCGCAAACCAGTTCGCAGCAGAGCGAAGTCATCGCCCAAGAAGTGCAGCAAAGCGTGGAAAATATCGAAACCAGTTTAGGTATTGCCGACAGTCGTGTCGTGCCAATGCGCGCGGCTTAAGCTTAAGCACATAAAAAATGGCAGCAAGAGATCAATCTCGCTGCCATTTGCAGGGGTTAACGAGCGTTAGTCGTTAACGAGCATTAGTCGTCAATGCGGCAACTGTGGATTTGCATGCCATCAAACTGACATTCCACATTAACCCATTTACCATCAAAGGTTGCTAATGAGGCATCACTAGCATGGTAACCCCACAGACTGTTCTGGCTCACCTTTCCGGTTAACTCCAGTTCATTACTCTGCTGTTCAAGATCAATTTCCTTCACTAGCCATTGGCCATCGGCTAATTCAACACCTTCAATTTGCAGCCATTTTTGATCAAGGGTTGCAAGGGTTAAGCCATCATCAAACTGGGTTCTCGCGTCGATAATAAAGGTAAAGCCATTGATTTGTAGCTGGTTATTGCTATCGAGCGTCGCTCGCCCTTCAAGCTCAAACTTGTTGCCTAAATCGGGTAATGGACCACCCGCATCTGAACTTTCAAAGTCGACCTCTTTGGCCCACAGGCCCTGCGCAGTAGATTGAATATCCACCTCTAGGCGCTTACCTTCCAGCAAATTGGTGCGATTACCATCTTCAAATTGAGTCTGTTCAGTCACATAGAGTCGTGTGCGGCTATTAAGCTCAAACTGGCTCTTGTCTTGGTTAACCCAAGTCACTGTGCCCTCTAACTCCATCTCGTTGAATGTCGGCACATCACTCGCATCTTCTACGTCGACTTCATGGGCCTTAAATACGGCGCCATCCTGTTGACCTTCAACCTCAACCCACACACCTTCGGTGAGTTGACCCTTTGGGGTGATACCAGCGTAATCGATCAAGGCTGAGCCCAGGCGGAATTGCTGCGCAACAGGATCAAGCTCTGTTACTCGACCTTCAATTTCAGCAATTGCGAGATTTGGGAAAAGGTTAATCGACTCTACCTGCCATTGTCCGACCACGGTGGGGTAGCCATTTACCGCTACCCAATCGCCCTTTTTATATTGGCTAGCTGATGCAACGGCTAACTGTATGCCATTGACCGTAATATTATTTTGATTGATGGCACTGATTTCACCAACCAGCGCAGGATCGACAGCAACCGTTTTAGCCTGCTGACCTTGGTTAACCAAATCTAGGCGCATCCCCACTTGAATAGCTTTGGCATCCAGTGGTTGTTGTTGATAACGAATATCTGCATTGGCGATATTAATCTTGTATCCATTCACAGTGATCTGTTGATGGTCTGCGGACACTTGAGTCACAGTCCCCATCACTTTAGCGGGTAAATTCGCGGGAGGTGGCGTCACATCCGTTGATGAACCGTCGCCACCACAAGCGGTTAATAGTAATGCGCTAATACCTACTAAGTGCTTATTCATTTTTTTCTCCCTTATTTACCTTGTTAAATCAACGGCTGGCATCTTAGTATGGGAAACGTCAAGCAAACGTGAAGAAATGAAGATAACGAATGAAAGTATTAATTGTTGATGACAATCATGATGTTATAGAAACAATCATGGACTATTTAACCCTCGAAGGCATTATTGCTGACTGCGCCTATCACGGTGAAAGCGCCATCAATTTAATACAGCAAAACCATTATGACGTGATCATTATGGATATTATGATGCCCAAATTAGACGGTATTCGTACGGTCAAAAAACTGCGCGAAGAGCTGTTCTGTAATACGCCGATTTTGTTTTTAACCGCCAGAGATAGCCTGCAGGACAAAATTGACTCCTTTACCTCGGGCGGTGATGACTTTTTAAATAAACCCTTCGCCATGGAAGAACTGTGTTTGCGCCTACGGTCACTGCATAACCGCGGGCCGCGTTTAGATGTAGGCATATTGCGCTTTGGTGAAATCAGCTTAAATGTCGCAACGCAACAAGCATGCCGCGCGGGTAAGGAAATCAAGCTGAGTAAAATCCAACGCACGATTTTGACGCTACTGCTCAAACATGCCCCCGCCATTGTGAGTAAAGAACAAGTTATCGATGCGGTTTGGGGTGACGAAGCCCCCTGTAGCGACGCGCTTCGTAGCCATATTTACGGCCTGCGTAGTGCATTGGATAAGGGCTTTACAGATTCCAAACTAGAGACGATTCATGGCCAAGGTTACCGACTCCTCCCCTAAGCCATTACCGAGCTTATACAAAAAAATTCGCCTAACGTTTTTAGTGCTAACGAGCCTAATGTTCGCGATTTTCTGGGGTTTGATTTATATCGCCGAAGAACAAATTGAGGTCATCAGCCTTGAACACAAACTGGCGACCGAAACCCGCGAATACCAAAAAAACTATCAACGATTTGGCGATAAAGCTCAGCTCCCCGATATCCACGAACTCACCACCTATTGGAGCAAAGAGTTTGTGCCGCAATGGCTGCAAGCTTATCAACAAACGGGTTTTTATGAGCACCAATTGGGCGCCGAAGATAAGCACTTTTTGATTTCGCCGCACCCATCAGGGCAAGGTTTATTGTATGTGGTGTATAAGGATGATGCGGATGACTTTCTCGATGGGTATGAGGACAGGCTGCATATTTTGATATCCTTCTTCGGGGTAGGTTTACTGCTGTTCATCATGGCCTATGGCTTATATTTTGTGCGGCTACTATCGGCACCATTTTTTGAAATTGAACGCAAAATCAATGCGCTGACGCCAGAGGAGCCAAGCTTTATCCCTAGCACACCCTACCGTGAAACCCGCCATATCGAACAAACACTACTGGAAAATAAAGCCAAAATTGCCGCCTATTTTACTCGGGAGCAGGAGTTTAGCCGCTTTGCCTCCCATGAACTGCGCACGCCCATTATGGTGATCCAAGGCTCGACAGAATTACTTAAAAAACTGCCAAACAACGGGAACGAAGCCCAGCAGCGGATCGCCAACAAAGCCATTGCCCGCATTGATTACGCAGGACAACAGATGAAAACCCTCACCGAAACCTTTTTGTTATTAGGCAAGGAACAAATTGAATCGCAACACTATGATCAAATTGATTTAGCCGCACGCCTTACGCAGCTATTAAGTGAAATGGCGCAGCATTTTGCCAAACACGAAATCCGCTATCAGCTCAGCGTTAACGAAAATACCGCCATTTGCGCACCGGTGAGTTTTGTGAACATAGTGATAGGCAACTTAATTAAAAATGCCTTTAACTACAGCAGTGGCGATATTGAAATCACGCTGAATAACAATCAACTAACCATAAAAAATCCGCTTAGCCACCACAGCGCCGAGCCCACGGGCTATGGCTGTGGTTTGATTATTATTGAACGGATAAGCGAGCGCATGGGGTGGCACTTTTCGGCCCAAAGCCTAGGGAATGACTATCTGGCAACAATCCAATTTATGGATAACGGCGAGCCACAACAGCATCTAAATGAATCCGCTTAAATTCTTCACAACTGCTTCACGCTCGTCTTGGCATGATACTCGCCGCAGATGAGTCGCCCAGCGGCGTAAGATTAGAAAGAGGACATTTAGATGAATAAAATCACCTTAAGCATGTTAGCAATCACATTGTCATTGAGTGCCTTGTGCAGCCAAGCTGGATTTCAACCAACAACGGGCGAACCCCAATTACGTGGCGGCTTTCAAGGCCCTAGTGCACGGCAAATCATTCATGATGTCGTCAGTGCGCTCAATGCCAGCGATGACACTCAAGTGGAGTTAACCGGCCATATCATGTCTTCAATTGGCCACGATGATTATATTTTCCGTGACAGCACGGGAGAGATTAAAATTGAAATTGACGATGATCTGTGGCTCGGACATACCGTCACGCCTGAAACCCAAGTCATTATTCGCGGTGAAGTGGATAAGGACTGGTCAGAAGTCACTATCGATGCCGACAGCATTCAACTCGTTCAATAACCGTATAAAAAAGCCCGAATAAAAAAGCCAGCCTCATCTAGGCTGGCTATTGTTCTCGCTCAAGCAAGCGACACATCAGCCCCATAAGTTCAGGGGCATCCGCTTATCTTAACTTAAAGCCGCCAACACCACTTCGGCTTTACTCACTTCAAATGACTTAGGTGCTTCTACATTCAGTAACGTCACCACGCCATCATCGATAATCATCGCATAACGTTGTGAACGTACACCACCAAAGCCAGCGGTATCCATCTCTAATCCGAGCGCCTTAGTAAAGCTGGCATCGCCATCGGCTAACATCAGTAGTTCAGACGCATTTTGCGCTTCGCCCCACGCTTTCATCACAAAGGCATCGTTTACCGATACGCAGGCAATTAAATCAACGCCTTTGGCTTTAAACTGATCGGCCAGCACCACATAACCGGGCAAATGCGCTTCAGAACAGGTTGGTGTGAAAGCACCAGGCACTGCAAATAACACCACTTTTTTACCCGCAAACAGCTCGGTAACTTGATGATTTACCATGCCATCTTTTGTTAATTGGCTTAACGTCGCCGCTGGTAATTTTTGACCTTGAGCAATCATGTCTCTCTTCCTTTAGTTAACGTAACTCGCCCATACTAGCCCGAATCCGACAGGATAAACACCGAGAGAAAAAGGGGGGATTGACCATTGCTACTTCCAACCAGACGATAGATTGATTCTTACCTTCAAATCCTCAAACTGTGACGGAACGCTACCAATATTTATAGTGAGGCTTAGTGAACCAGCATCACTAGGAAAGAAATTAAAATATCGCATACTTTTTGTTTTAGCTGGCATTTCAATTGATGAAAACGGTACAGCTCGATCACTCACATCTTGGTTTTTATAGCTATATCTTCCATTCCACTCATATTCATTAGCCCATGATGCTTCTTTAAGTTCTTGCATCCTTTTGAAATGAGCATTTAAAGGAGATTTCCTGTAAAAAAAGGTAACGCCTAAATCATTTACAATTTTAAGCTCAACTTCGGTATCAAGTTCAGCAAAATCATGTTCATTATTACTGAATAGCTCGATACTTATAGTCGAAGTTTCATGAGACTTATAACCTTTTAAATCAAACTTATGCTTTGATCCAGTCTCAAAAGGAAAATCTGGCAAAGTAAGCTCGTACGTGATAAGTGGCCAATAACCATATGATTTAAAATCCCCATCCCCCTTATATCCGCAAGACATAAGGGAAAAGCAAAAAGAGAGTAATATCCATTTTTTAATCAAAGCAAACTCCATGCTTCTAAATTTTACGTCCGCCAAAATAAATTAGAGTACCCAAGATAAAACAAGCACATAATACACTTTCGATTTACCTACAACTTACTCAGGCTAAAGTGGCTTGAATAGGTGTATTTAAAAAACTTGGCAATATCATAGTCGAAAAATCGACGCAGCAAAGTATTCACTTTAGGATGAATGTCCAATTTCTTCTTCAATTGTATTCTCTGGATAATTAGGGGTTAACCTTTCGATTTCCCAATCGGGATAATCATACTCGTCAGTAATAGACATTATTCGCCTGATACTATCAAAAGCTGAGTCAGCAAACTCTTGTTCTGTAACGTGTAGCGAAAAAGGTGGCTGAGTATATGAACCTAATATATCCGTAAACATTATATCTGAAATGACACCGGCATGTTCAGGGCTTAGTATCAGTGAACGATAAGCAGATTTAGCAAGATAAAAATTCACCATATGAGCCCATCCTTTGGGCATTTCGTAACCGATAGTTGGGTTAGTATTAAACTCCAACGGGTTCCAATTATCACTCATTGGCGTAGCAACGAAACATAAATGAGGCGTTAGAGGGTAGATAATGTAGCTATTAGGTAGTTCAATAAACCCCGTTTGCAAAACAGGATTATCAGTTCTGACTAAATAGTCATCACAATGGGTTTTTAATAGCAACCAGTTTCTATTAGCTACAAAGTTCAAATCTAGACATTCTTGGCAACCCACTCGATCGCAAATTGGCTCTGATTTCACACCTGTTAATTCGACCAACTTCTTTTCATATTTAATGTAACTAGGAGTTCTAACCAATTGAGACAAAATAAATTGTGACCATAAAAACCGCTCATCTTTATTTAATTCGTTATAAGTGATTAGCTTTTCATAGAGTGGAGCAACTTTAGTTTCTAGATCTTTATCGAGGGCATTTTCAACTGCCCAAGTATATAAACCTCTCATTCGACCCCATTGTTTTTTGCCTCTGGATTCTTTCTTTACTGATGAGGTGTAATCACACCAAAAGTAGGACATGAAGTTCGACTCATCTGCCCAGTACTTGTTGCTAAACTTTGGCACATAATGAGAAAGAGGTTTGTTCTTTGTCACTGGCTACTCCGATAAATAGAATAACGATTTCTATCATGTTCATACGGCTAATCTCACCCCAAACACTCGGCAAAATTATTCACAACTCACTGATTTAAATTTTGATTTCCACAATAGCAAAAATCATTCTGGGTAGAAAGTGCGCAAATGCATGATTGCTGTTTGTTTTGCGGTGTGCATTTTGAAATAAAAAAGCAGCGTATCGATGGATACGCTGCCTTGTTAGGGTGAGACCGACTTCTTACTCTGCGTGCATAGTCAGTATGGCCTTTGATAAACTCAGTCAAATTGCATATCAAAATCAAATCTTAAATAAACTCTTCACGTTTACGCAGTACCGCCAACAGTCCTAGGCCAAGCAGAGCAAAGAAAGAAACAGCACCGCCTTCTTCGACAATAATGACCTCACCAGAGCTATCGCGATCACGACTTTCTAGCGGCAAGGCATATAAGCCATCGGTATCATCGGCGCTAATGGTCGCAACAATATCGCTATAACCAACCTCATAGACATCGATTAATACATCGTAGTGATCCGTTTGATAGCCAGTGTAGAGGGTCGTCAGTACTTCGTAATCATCCTGAGTCGAGTCACCGTAGATGGTAAACACGTCCGTGGTGTAGTAATGCACCCAAGGGCCACCGTTACGACTGAGGTATAACTCGGCAAACAGGTCGGCGCGCTCATTAAGATATGCGCCAAACACATCCACATCGAAGGTTACGCTAAAGGTTTGATAAAACCCATCGTAATCAAAGTCTTCAAACAAACGGCTGCTGGCATCAAAAATCGCAAAGCTGTGATAAATAGGGGCGCGATAGGGATCTTCTGTGGCGGCGCTTGAACTGGGGATCGGCTGACTCGTATGTTTGGCGATCACTTGTTCGCGAGTCATGGGGGTTGCACCCATCAATTGTACTCGCTGAACATTCGCACCTTGTGCCGAGAAGGACGGCGCCAGCGATTTAACCGCAGCGGCAGTAGCTTCCGCTACACTTTGGGCGGGAGCCGACTGTTGCAATAGGCTTAAGGCTTGCTGCTCTTGCTTGACGGCTTGCTCGGCATCGGTCTTTTTCATCATACCAATACTCGCTGCACTAAAGGGCGCCAAGTTTGACTCGTCGCTCGGCTGCGCGCTCACCATTGTCGATGCCAGAAATGCACTGGCCAATACCACAGCCTTCACATACGTCGTGGTTGCGATAACTTGTTGTTTCACTGTGTTCATCTTGAATACCCCATTGGATAATCCGCTCAAATTGGTGACATTAGAGGGCACTCAAGGTGAACATAAGCTGAACATTAAAATCTGCTCTATTTCAGAGCAACAATGCTGTTCAGCCTTAATTCATCTGCTGTGGTTAACACTACTAATATGTCACAGGATATGACTCCTGATATGTAAAGAGGTTCGATGAGGATTAACTCGATAAAATCTCACGAATCACAGTGAATTTTAAAGGAATTGTGTTTACCAATTGGCTGATCTCTATGTGTTTGTTATGGTGATGAGGTATTCTTAGTCGACTCGATAAGCTATCAAGCTCGCCACTTACTTAAGATCGCCGAACCTGTACGGGTAACAGATATGAAACTTGGTTTGACACTGACCCTAGTCGCTTGTTTATGTGCCTCCTTTGGTTGCATAGCGGGCAATGATAAACACGATGATCGCAATCAATCGCGCGACCAAGGCGTTAAGAATGAGCAGCGCCGCCTTGTGGTGAATAGTCCAGACCAAGCCGTGGCTATGGCACAGCGTCAATATCGAGGTAAAGTGCTCAGCGTGCAGTCGAGCGTCTCGGGCTATAGAGTCAAAATCCTCAATAATGATGGCCAGGTTTTTTCAGTTTCGGTGGATGCCGCTACAGGACGCGTGTCGAGGAATTAATATGCGACTCTTACTCGTTGAAGACGACTTAGCACTGCAAGCCAACTTAAAACAACACTTGCTTGATGCCCATTACAGCATTGATGCCGCCAGTGACGGCGAAGAGGGCTTGTTTCAAGCCGTTGAATATAACTATGACGCCGCCATTATCGATGTCGGTTTACCTAAACTCGACGGTATTAGCCTTATCCGCCGCATTCGCCAAAAAGAGCGCGCTTTCCCGATCTTAATTTTAACCGCGCGCGACAGCTGGCAAGATAAAGTCGAAGGCCTCGATGCTGGTGCCGACGATTATCTCACTAAGCCCTTTCATCCCGAAGAATTAGTGGCTCGGCTCAAAGCCTTGATCCGCCGCTCGGCAGGTAAGGCAAGCCCAATCATCACTAACGGCCCCTTTAGTTTAAATACCAGTAGCTTAGAGGTCCGCAAAGGGGACGAACTCGTCACGCTAAGCGGCTCTGAATACAAGCTATTTGAGATCTTTATGCTGCATCAAGGTGAAGTGAAATCTAAAACAGCACTCACCGAACATATTTATGATCAGGATTTTGACCTCGACTCTAACGTCATCGAAGTCTTTATCCGCCGTTTACGCAAAAAGCTCGACCCCGATAACCAATACAATCTAATCGAAACCCTGCGCGGCCAAGGCTATCGCTTAAGAGTCATTGCTCCTGAGCAAGGTACTGATGAGTAAGCGCGCGCTTGCCTGGCAGTTGCTCAACTCCTTAAAGACTCGGCTCGTCCTCAGTGCGCTGTTGTTTATATTAGTGCTGCTGCCGCTGATTGGGGTCGCCCTCAATGATGCCTTTGCTGAACAGGTAAAGAGTGCCGCTAAAAATGAGCTAAGTGCCTATGTATATTCAGTATTAGCGGTGACTGAAGTCGAAAACAAACGGATTTTTATCCCTGAGTTAGTGCTCGAGAACCGCTTTAACCTTATTCAATCAGGCCTCTATGCCATAGCCACCACCGAAGATGCGGAGCATAAACAGAGCATCGTCTGGCATTCGCAATCCTTTATGGGCATCACGCCACCAGCACAGTTCACCATTCCGCCAACGGGCCAAAGTGCCTTCGATCAAATCGACCTCGCGGGCGCGCCACACCTTATCTATAGCTTTAGTGTGAGCTTTGCCAGCCTGAATGAAAATGTGCCAGTGACTGTCCATATCATTAAAGATGAACATGAATTTCAGCAGCAGATAGCTCAATTTAATCAACAGCTTTGGACTTGGTTACTGATCTTAATTCTCGTGATGCTGATATTTCAGCTGAGCTGGTTGATTTGGACCATTAGACCACTGGCACGCTTTACCCAAGAGCTGCACGATGTGGAACAAGGTAAATCAACCCAGCTGAGCAGCCAGTACCCCAGCGAGTTACAAGCGGTGGCGAGGCAGCTCAATATCTTGCTCAATACCGAACAAACCCAGCGTAAGCGCTACCGCAACGCCCTTGCGGATTTAGCTCATAGCCTCAAAACACCACTGGCGGTGATTAAAAGTCAGGTGGATTTAAGTGAAGCCTCGAGTGAGCAAGTGTCTAACATCAGTCGCATCATCAGCCACCAGCTTAAACGCGCCCAAACTGCGGCGGCCGCCTCATGGCATTTAGGGATTAAGGTTGATGAGGTGGCCAATAAACTGCTACGCACCTTAGCCAAGATTTATCGAGAACCGCAAATTAACCTCGGTGGCGAAATCGCTGAACAAGCGGTTTTTAAGGGCGATGAAGCCGATCTCACCGAGATTTTAGGTAACTTACTCGACAATGCCTGCAAAGCCGCCAAATCAACGGTCAAATTAACCGTCACCGGCGATGCTTATCAATTGCAACTTTGTATCGAAGATGACGGCCCAGGGATCAGCGAAACCCTGCAAACGCAAATCTTTGAGCGCGGGATCCGCGCCGATTCCTATCATCAAGGTAACGGCATAGGTTTAGCGATTGTCCGCGATTTAGTGGATAGCTATAATGGTCGAATTTCTGTTTCCCGCTCAGAAAATTTAGGTGGCGCCAAGTTTACCGTTAACTTTACCCATTCTGCTTAATCTTTTATTTTCAATGCCATATATCGTTTTATTGGTAAGAAAATAAATCTACAACACGCTTTTGCCGCACAATATACTTTCAGCTTATGTTCATATTCACGCGCCTATGATGCCAATAACATCCGCAAATAGGATTATTGGAGCGAACCATGAACAGATTATATCGATGGAAATGGCTAGTGTTATCGGCGGCTTTAGTTGCTCTGCCTTTCACCGCGCCGACGCAAGCTGCGGGCGTATCCGTTAGCCAAGGTTCAAGTGCTTCACTGAGCCAAGCCGAACTCGAGCAGATGCTTGCGCCCATTGCCCTCTATCCCGATAGTTTGTTGAGCCATATTTTGATCGCCTCAACCTATCCACTCGAAGTAGTACAAGCGCAACGTTGGTTGGAAGATCATCCTAAGTTGTCGACTGATCAAGTTATGTCTCGCACCGAAGACAAGGACTGGGACCCGAGTGTTAAAGCACTCATGGCTTTCCCCAATGTCTTACAGAAAATGAGCGAAGATTTGGATTGGACCCAAAGGCTTGGCGAAGCCTTCTTGGCCGATGAGGCGCAAGTGATGGACGGTATTCAATCACTCAGACAACAGGCGGATAAAGCCAACAGTTTAGCCAATATGGAGAATATGGCGGTAACTCGCGCCAATAACCAGATCATCATCGAGCCTGTACGCCGCGAAGTAGTGTATGTGCCCTATTATGACCCCCGCGTAGTTTACGGTACTTGGCGTTGGGGCGTGGCCTATCCGCCAGTATATTGGGAGTTTGGCGGCTATGTTGGCTACCCTTACCGCCCAAGCCATAGCTACTTTTACTGGTCGCCTGGGATCCATATTTCCTTTAACTACTTCTTTAGCTCATTTCATTGGCATCGCCATAAAGTCGTCGTGATAGATCACCATCACTCCCACCATTATCGTCCACGGGAAAGATACTCGGTCAGCCATGGCGCTCAACCTTGGAAGCATAAACCCGAGCACAGACGTGGCGTGGTTTACCATAATCCCGTGGTAAAAGAACGCTACTACGCTGACAGCAAGTTCCGTGGCCGCGACTCCCACTCCAGTGGCAGCAGCCAGCACTTTACCAGCCAGTACTCGAAATCAAGGGAACACCAAGACACACGTTATAACCGAGACAGCAAGGGCTATGATAAAAGCCATGATAAGGATAGAGGCAATAACTTAAGCCGCGACAATAACTATAGCCGCGAGCGGGCGCCCAGCTTTCAAAATACCCAAGCCGAGTTAAAAGAGCGCCGCGTGGCACCGACGAACTCGGCGCAAACCAAAAGGGAAGGTTACCAAAAAGAGCGTAACGACAATGCCCGCAATGATAATCAGGTAAGGCAAATGCAGGCTAAGGCATCGCGGGAACAAGCTAAGGATATCTCACAAAGGCAGTACCAGAGTCGAGACCAGCAGCCGCGTAACGTCGAGACTCGCACTCAGCCACAAAGACAGGAAACGCGCCCCGAGGTGAGACGCTCCGAACCGCAACGTATGGAGCAACCCCGTCAAGCACAGCCAAGACAACGGGAAGATACGAGAGTAAGGCAGAGCGAACCCCGCCAAAATATGCAAGCATCACGCAGTGTGGAGCGTAATCAAGGCCGCTCAACTCAGAGCCAAGAACGTCGCCACCGGGAATAAGCAAAGATCAAATATAGCAAAAGAGCGCGAAGATTCGCGCTCTTATTGATAACTCAGTCGTTAAAACTTTAGGGTCAAGGACTGGCCTTCACCCATGCCTTGCCACTCGATGGTAAGATCCATTATCTCGTTGAGAATATGTTCAAAATCAGATTGTGAAATCTCAGGCACGGCTAATTTTCGATTGCTGCAAGCCTGCTCGAGTAAATAGATAAATCCCGCATAGCTAGGCGTATCAGCAGACCATAGCAGAGATTGCAATGCTTCGACGATCGATTCGGTTTGCCAAATTTCGGTTTTATCAGCAACCGCTAAAGAAGCTTCGTTATGCTCAAGGGTGAAATTGATATCGGCACCAGCACGTATTTGCGCGAAAAAAGCGCCTTGAATACGCAGGCGTTTTTCAACGACGTAGTGAATCATATCGTGGGGAGCAATCCCCTGCTCAGGCATCTGAGTTTGTGTGGCACTACCATCCATGCGAACACAACGTAATTGAGCGTAACGGGTCGAACCTTTAGTGAAGATAACTTGCATAGCGCTGTCCTTAATGTATCCATGTCCTATCGCCAGACTGACTCAAGTATAGTGCTAAATGGATAAAAAACGGCCTAAAAATTGCGTTCAATAAAACGTAAACAATCATCCGCAGATAAGGGTTTACTGAAATAATATCCCTGCACCAGATCGCAACCCATGCTCGAGAGCAACACCAGTTGTGCCTCGTTTTCCACCCCTTCAGCCACCACGGTTAATCCTAGTTCATGGGACATCGAAATCGTGGCCGCGCTGATTGCCGCATCGTTTGGATCATTTTCAATATCCTTGACAAAGGAACGGTCCAGCTTAAGCCGATCTAAGGGCAGCAACTTCAAGTACGAGAGTGACGAATAGCCGGTGCCAAAATCATCAATTGCCAATTCAATCCCATATTGACGCAACTCGGCCAGCAACTTGGCATTTTGCTCAGGATACTGCATGGCGACACTTTCAGTGATCTCAAGCTCCAATGCTCCCTTGCCAAGATCATATTGAGCTAACACATTGATAATATCAGCAACTATGGTCTCTTTACGCAGTTGATGCGCCGACAGATTAACCGCCATTCGCAAGTCTTTCGCGCCCTTTTTACGCCACTGCGCCAGTTGTGCGAGTGCTTGCTCTAATACCCATTGGCCGATGGGGATAATCATGTCGATCTCCTCGGCAATAGGAATAAAGCGATCGGGAGCAACCAATCCCAATTCGGGATGCTGCCAGCGGATCAACGCCTCAACACTCACCATTTGTCCGGTGTTGATATCGATCTGCGGCTGATAATGCAGCAGTAACTCATCACGGGCAATGGCTTGCCTGAGCCCAGTTTCAATTTGCTGGCGCTCAGTCACTAAGGTATTCATTGCAGCGGTGAAAAACTGATAGTTGTTTCGTCCCGCCGCCTTGGCGCGGTACATGGCCATATCGGCATTTTTCATCAATGCCTCAACACTGTCACCATCGGTTGGGAACAGGCTGATGCCTATGCTAGGTGATGAATGTAGGGGCTTGTTATCTATGATGTAGACTTGATTCAAACCGCTGCGCAAGGCTTCCGCCACCTTAGCGACGCTATCGTGATCCGTATCGGACAACACCACGACAAATTCATCACCGCCTAAGCGCGCGACGATATCGTCACTGCTTACAATACTCTTTAAGCGCCGCGCCACTTCGAGCAACAACATATCGCCGACATGATGTCCCAGGGTGTCGTTAATATTTTTGAAATGATCCATATCGATAAACATTACGGCAATCTGGGTTTGGCTGACAAAAGCCTCCTGAAAAACCATCTCCAAACGCGATTGCAGACTCAAACGATTCGGTAGCAAAGTTAAGGAATCATGATGCGCTAAGAAGTGAATGCGTTCCTCATTCACCTTGCGTTCGCTGATATCGGTAAAACTGCCGATGTAATGGCTGATTGCCCCAGTTTCGTCGCGAACCACAGACATCATCAGCCATTTCGGGAAATCATAGCCATCTTTGTGGCGATCCCACACTTCTCCTTGCCAAAACCCCGTTTGCTCAAGCGCGGCTCGCACTTGAGCATCAATGTTTTTATCGGTTCGAGCGGCTTCAATAAAACGACAGTTTTTACCTATGATTTCATCCCTTGAGTAACCAGTAATTTGGCTAAAGGCGCTATTAACATCCACGATGACATCATTGGCATCAATAATAGTGATACCTTCCCCACTTTGCTGGAATACCTGTGCCAGCAAGTTAACTCGGGCAATAGTGCGCTCTTGCGCGGTAATATCTTCCACAATAAACAGGATAAGCGGCTCACCATTAGCTGCGGCCACTAAGGAGCCATTCAGTCTGACGGCGACTAGCTGTCCGTCTTTATGCCGATAGTGCTTCTGATAAGGACCATAACGGCGTGTTTGCTTGAGGCGTTCGAGCTGCTCAGCCTCAGTCACTTGGTAACGAATCGGGGTAAGATCCCAAGGATCAAGCGCCTGAAGCTCCTCTAGTGTGTAGCCCGTAATTTCAGTAAATGCTTGGTTAATGGCGACAAAGTGCCCATCCTCAAGACGTTTTAACACATGGCCAACGGGTGCCTTATCGAATAGGTTACGGTATTTTTCTTCGCTCTCGACGAGGGTGGCTTGAAATGCTTGATTACGCGCAATCTCCTTCGAAAGTGCCATAGTTTTTTCTGCCACTTTATCCTCAATCCGATGACGCTCACCGGAAGAGATTAATGTCACACCACTCACAACGGCACAGGTGATAAAGGCTAAAAGTAATAGCAACAGTGACAGACTGTAAGATTCACCCATCAGTTGAGCATACGACTCGTAAATCACAATATGCCATTGCCTATCGGCAAGCGTTAAGTGAGCCTGATAGTATTGGCCTGTTTTATCGCTATGTAACTTACCAGAAAAGGTAGGAAATTCTTTCTGACTATTCGCATAGAGCAATGCTCCATCAGCACTCATATCCATTAGCCGCCAATGCAAACCTTTTACCTGTTCGACTTTATTGATGATGCTTTGGATATCGATCACCGCCGAACAAAATCCTTTAATGTTACCGACGCGATCGAAAGAAGGCACCAATAGTAGCGTGCCTCCAAGGCCATGAGGATCTTCAGCTAATTGGATTTTGCCTGTGATCACCGGCGCAAGCGTTGATCTCCCTTTTGCTATGGCTGCCGCCCTCGCAGACTCGCTGTTGAGATCTAATCCAAGTACGGCGCGACTGCTATACATAGGTTGCACATACTTAACAGGCACAAGCCAGCCGTCGGCGTTTGGTTTGCCCCCCTCTAAATATTTGATATTGAAAGGTCGCCCCAGCTCAGCTGTGGTTGCAGACTCAAAACTCTGTTTATCGCTCGCCGCAATCAATGGTGACCAAGCCCAAGCCTTGAAGCCATCTAATTGGAGTCGATTACGTTTACCGAACTGAATAAATTCATCTTCCGTGACTATTTCACTGTTATCAAACAGGCTGGCAAGGGCAACTAATTGTTGTAGATTGGTTCCCTGAAAAGTTTCCACACTACTGATAATCGCATTGGATTGAATTTGAAACTTATCCTGCAGTTGCTGCCGCTGGTTCATATCTGCGTAATAATAAATCCCCACGCAAAGTAAAAAACCAATCACCAAAGGTAGTCCTGTTTGAATCCGCCTTGAGCGCCAAATGGGTCGCCTATCAAACACTAATATGGTTAGCGGGATAAAAATGACCGCTCCGAGGAAATCGCCCATCCACCAATTGAGCATACTGGTAACGAGATCCGAACTTGGAATCATGCCGTAAACAGCAAGTGCAGCATTACCCAATAGAGAGGCAATAATACAACCAGCACTGAGACTAACCATTGATTTTATAACAGTTTCTGGTTTATCAAAGGTCAGTAAAGGATCGATGTATCGAATAATTCGAGCAGAAATAATGGTCTGTAGTAACGTTCCCAAGGCAATACTGACGGGCAACCAACCGAGATGTAGTTGCCCACCAATATTAATATTAATCAGCAATGCCCCTATAAAAACCCCAATCCAAGGCGCATATGCTTTCCATAAAAGACAAGCAGCGATTGCGATCCCTGCCGCAGGCCAAATTGCCGCAGAATATCCGGGAGGTAAGGCAATCATCAAACCCATTTTACCGACAATAAAGTAGGCTAAGGCTATGAATAAATTGACCTTAAAATAGTGCGCAAATGCGTTGATATTTAATCCCTTGTATTAATTGGGTTGATAATCAGAATGGGCCCATAATGCCTTAATCTACAAATCAATCTCAAGAGTAGTCAAACCGTTAGCTCATTGGGGGCTGAAAACCAAAGCGGTACCATGATGTAAAAATTATTTTTACGCTGTCTAACCAGTTAAACTGCCACAAAACACCCTAGGGTGATAGCTATGCTTTATTGTAGGATTCAGCATTGAATATCGGCAAGGCATCACTAAAATCAGAAAGTATAAACAACCAACTCGGCAAATAAGCGCGCAAAACGACTCACAGTAAAGCCAAGACATTTACATATCGCCATCACATTTTCCACACAGAATGTGAGTGAAATCAGTTTGTTTTTAGTTAAATATGTAACCACAATGTTTAGTCATGGTTTCAATTAAGGTTTTTTTAATGCAAAAGCCCTTTTGTGACCTAGATCTACTTTCAATCAATCCCCGCTTCTTGTTATCCTCCCGCCCGCACAAAAAAGTTGCAGCTTGAATTTTTATTCAGCCAACAATTCTTCTCGCTCAACGCCGGACCTGTTAATTGAAATTCGCACTCAGCCAATTTTGCGCTGAAGGATTGAATCTCGTTGCGAGGTTCTCCCACTTCAGTATGACAAACTTAGCCCTGCTTTTTGGGTTACTGTTTGTGCTGCCCGCAGCTGACTTAGTGTCAGTGATGGTCGGCGGCTGCATCGATATTGGCGAATTAATCACCCTAAGTGATGGCTTTTTAATCGAGTTCTTCGGCGCCACGCTGCTGAGCATTTTGCTGCTCAATCCCCAGATTATTAAGCAATTGTGGAATTTGTTCGACAATGGCTTCAAGTTTTTCAACAGCTTAGATTTAACTAATGCTGCCCTGTTTTTAGCACCCCCAAGGCTAAAATCCCTCGAGCATCTTGCGCACGGTTGTCGCGCCCCACCATTGTAACCCTCTGTTTTAAAATTCAAATTTAGCATTAAGCGCTGAAAGTCGATCCTCGATCTTGCATTGGGGTGGCAGGCATTTTTGTGCCGCGCTCGAGCCACTTTCGGATTTGCCTTCGGATAACGCCGCTCAATGCTACTGCCAATCTCTCAGGGCAGAGTTGTAAACCTTAGGGTTAGAGGAATCTTCCTTTGTTAATTCGAAATTTAAGTAAAGTAGCATTCGCGGCGCTTGCCCTGATGCTCGCAGGCTGTGATGGCGGCGTATTGGATCCCAAGGGCCAGATCGGTGCCGATGAAAAGCACCTGATCATCATCGCTACCCTACTCATGCTGATTGTGGTTATCCCCGTGATCTTTATGACCTTGTTCTTCGCATGGAAATACCGTGATGGCCGAGATCAGGAGGTTTACGCCCCTAAATGGTCCCATTCAAGCGCGATTGAAACCGTGGTTTGGATTGTGCCGATAGTAATCGTCGTGATTCTAGGGGTGATTACCTGGGGCTCGACCCATGATCTCGACCCTTACAAACCACTCGAACACCAGGCCAAGCCGATTACGGTTGAAGTGGTTTCTATGGACTGGAAATGGTTGTTTATCTATCCAGAACAAGGTGTTGCATCGGTAAACGAACTGGCTTTCCCAGCGAACGTACCGGTGAACTTTAAGATCACCTCTGATACCGCCATGAACTCTTTCTTTATCCCGCAGTTAGGTAGCCAAATCTACTCAATGGCTGGGATGACGACTAAGTTGCACCTGATTGCCAACGAACCCGGTACCTATGACGGTATTTCCGCTAACTATAGCGGCGCAGGTTTTGCAGGCATGAAGTTTAAAGCCATTGCCACGCCAACAGCCGCCGACTTCGATGCTTGGGTAGCCAAGGCAAAACAACAGGCGACTAAGACCTTAGACTCTGCGACTTACCAAGCCTTAGCACAGAAGAGTGAAAACAATCCTGTTGAATACTTTGGCTCAGTGAGTCACGGCATGTTCGATCAAATCGTTATGCAATACATGCACATGGACTCAAACGAGCACATGGCAGGCCATGAAGGCATGGAACACATGAGTGCCGACCACAATATGGCTGGCATGCACCACGATATGACGCATATGGCGAGCGACCAGAAGATGGCCGACATGGAAGGCTCAACCCATTCTGACACTTCATCAACAGAACACTCATCCACTCACCAAGTGGAGGCGGAGTAATCATGTCTTTTCTCGGTAAATTAAGCTTAGATGCGATCCCGTATCATGAGCCTATCATCATGGTGACCCTTGCGGTTGTTGCCGTGATAGGCCTGTACGTCGCAGCCTTGATCACTAAACACAAAAAATGGGGCGTGCTTTGGCACGACTGGTTAACCTCGGTTGACCATAAACGCCTCGGTATCATGTACATAGTGCTTGCATTCATCATGTTGATCCGCGGTTTTTCCGACGCCATCATGATGCGTACCCAACAGGCTCTAGCCACCAATGGCGCCGCAGGTTATCTGCCGCCTGAACATTACGACCAAATCTTCACTGCCCACGGCGTGATCATGATTATCTTTATGGCGATGCCATTTATGATCGGTCTAATGAACTTAGTGCTGCCACTGCAAATCGGTGCCCGCGACGTTGCCTTCCCCTTCTTGAACAACCTCAGCTTCTGGTTAACCGCGTCTGGTGCCGTGCTGATCAATATTTCATTGGGTTTAGGTGAATTCGCCCGTACCGGTTGGGTAGCTTACCCGCCGTTGTCTGAACTAGCTTACAGTCCGGGCGTTGGGGTCGACTACTATATCTGGGCGCTGCAGATTTCGGGGATAGGGACAACCTTAACTGGGGTCAATTTTATCGCGACCGTGCTTAAGATGCGTGCTCCAGGCATGAAGCTGATGCAAATGCCTATCTTCACTTGGACTTGTACTTGGGCCAACATCCTGATCGTGGCGTCGTTCCCGATCCTGACCGCGGTTTTAGCGCTGTTAACACTCGATCGCTACATGGGTTTCCACTTCTTCACCAATGATGGTGGTGGTAACGCCATGATGTATATCAACCTGTTCTGGGCTTGGGGTCACCCTGAAGTGTACATCCTGATTCTACCTGCGTTCGGTATCTTCTCGGATGTGATTTCAACCTTTACCTCTAAGCGTCTGTTTGGCTATTCCTCCATGGTATGGGCCAGTGGCGCGATTTCGATCCTCGGCTTTATCGTGTGGTTACACCACTTCTTTACCATGGGCTCGAGCGCCAACGTCAACGCCTTCTTCGGTGTGATGACCATGGTGATTGCAGTCCCTACTGGGGTAAAACTGTTTAACTGGTTGTTCACCATTTACCGCGGCCGCCTGCGCTTAACAGTGCCAGTGCTGTGGACCTTAGGCTTTATGGTGACTTTCACCATTGGTGGTATGACAGGCGTACTATTAGCCGTACCTGGTGCCGACTACGTACTGCACAACAGCTTGTTCCTGATCGCTCACTTCCATAACACCATTATCGGTGGTGCCGTGTTCGGTTACTTAGCCGGTTTTGCTTACTGGTTCCCGAAAGCGACGGGTTTCCACTTAAATGAGCGTTTAGGTAAAGCGTCATTCTGGTGCTGGCAGATTGGTTTCTACGTGGCCTTTATGCCGCTGTATGTACTCGGTTTTATGGGTATGACTCGCCGTATCAACCACATTGATAACCCAGCATGGAACCTGTGGATCTATATCGCTGCCGTGGGTGCTTGCATCATCATGGTCGGTATCATTCTGCAATTCGTGCAACTGTACGTGAGTATCCGTGACCGCGACCAAAACCGTGACACCACGAGCGACCCATGGAATGGCCACACGCTGGAATGGTCAACCGCATCACCACCACAGTTCTACAACTTTGCTAAGTTGCCACAAGTGTCTGATATCGATGCCTTTACCGATGCGAAAGAAAAAGGCACCGCCTATCAACGCCAAAAACACTATCAGCCAATCCATATGCCGAAGAATACCCCGAGCGGTATCTTAATGGCGCTGGGGATTACTGCCGCTGGTTTTGCTGCAATTTGGCACATTCTGTGGCTCGCGATTGTGGGCATGGTGGGCGCGTTTATCGTGTTCTTATTCCGTGCTTATAACAACGATGTCGACTATTACGTTCAACCCGATGAAGTGGCACGCATTGAAAATGCTCACTTAAACAATGTAGTAAGGGGCTGATATGAGTGTTGCAATCCCAGCTGATTTAGAAGTTGCTCACGCCGAGGAGCACCACGAACACCATGATACGGGTGGCAACACCCTGTTTGGTTTTTGGCTCTACCTGATGACCGACTGCATCCTGTTTGCATCGGTATTCGCTACCTATGCCGTGCTCTATATGAACACCGACGGCGGTGTATCGGGTAAAGATATTTTCGAACTGGACTTTGTGCTGATCGAAACCGCAGCCCTGCTGCTCAGTAGTATTACCTATGGCTTTGTCTTGATTTTCGCTAAGCGCCACAACAAAGCGGCGACCCTCACTTGGTTAGCCATTACCTTTGCACTGGGCTGTGTGTTTATCGGCATGGAAGTCTATGAGTTCCATCACCTGATCGAACATGGCAACGGCCCACAACGCAGCGCCTTCCTGTCATCTTTCTTCACCTTAGTGGGCATGCACGGCTTGCACGTGACCGCGGGGTTAATTTGGATGGCGATCATGATGATTGAAGTCGCTAAAACTGGCTTAGGTAACCGCAGCATCACTCGCTTGAGCTGCTTAAGCTTGTTCTGGCATTTCCTCGACATCGTGTGGATTTGCGTATTCACCGTTGTGTACTTATTGGGAGCACTGTAATGGGCGCACATACTCAATCACATGACCATAGCCATGGCGCAGACGATCTGGCCGCCAGCATCAAGTCCTACTTAGTCGGTTTTGTGCTGTCAGTGGTGTTAACTGCCATCCCATTCTGGGCGGTAATGACCCATCACTTCGAGCAATCGACGACGCTCGCCATCGTCGTTGTCACGGCACTGGTGCAGATTTTGGTACACCTTAAGTACTTCCTGCACTTGGACTTCTCTAAGGAAGGCAAGATCAACACCTTCTCCTTCCTATTTACCACACTGATCATCGTGATGGTGGTTGGCTTGTCGGTATGGATCATTCTCGAAGCTAACGCTTTGATGATGTAACGAGACACAGCAAATGAACACACAAGCTAGATTGACATCGACGCAATGGAAAGCACGCTTCAAAGGGTATGTGCAGGTGACTAAGCCTGGCATCATTTTCGGGAATCTGATTTCCGTTGCTGGCGGCTTCCTATTGGCCGCGAAGGGCGATGTGGATCTGGTCTTGATGCTGGCAAGCTTAGTGGGATTATCCTTAGTCGTCGCCTCAGGCTGTGCGATTAATAACTGTATTGACCGTGATATTGACGCCAAAATGCAGCGCACCTGCAAACGCGTCACCGTCACGGGCGCAATCCCCCTAAGCCATGTCTTGCTGTTTGGCATCGCCTTAGGCGTGCTTGGATTTGGCATCTTAGCCTTGTTCACCAATGCCTTAGCCCTGCTGTTTGCCGCGATTGGTTATGTCGTTTATGTCGGGATTTATAGCCTCTATATGAAGCGAAACTCGGTTTACGGCACCTTAGTCGGCAGCTTTTCGGGCGCAGTACCGCCCGTGGTGGGCTATTGCAGCGTGACGGGGCAAATGGATATGGGCGCAGTGATTTTATTGCTGATGTTCAGTCTCTGGCAGATGCCACACTCCTACGCCATCGCGATTTTCCGCTTTAATGACTATGCAGCCGCGAAGATCCCCGTGCTGCCCGTCGCCGAA
The DNA here is from genome assembly GCF_022557375.1 of Shewanella sp. MM_2022_3. Taxonomy (NCBI): domain Bacteria; kingdom Pseudomonadati; phylum Pseudomonadota; class Gammaproteobacteria; order Alteromonadales; family Shewanellaceae; genus Shewanella; species Shewanella sp. MM_2022_3. The sequence continues at coordinate 71,792 of NZ_JAKZGV010000004.1, read as the reverse complement.
GGGATGGCCAAGGCGAAGCACCATATAGTGCTCTATATCGCAGTGTTCGCCTTGGTCAGCACCATGCTGCCACTTGCAGGTTACACAGGCACAGCCTTTATGGCCGTGACCTGTGCCACCAGCCTCTGGTGGCTAACTATGGCCCTCAAAGGTTATCGTCAAGATGTGGATATGCCACGTTGGGCCAGACAAGTGTTTGGTTTTTCAATTATTACCATCACAGCACTCAGTGTAACCATGGCGCTGGATTTTCAAGCGGTCAGTCAAACCCCACTGTTTACCTTAGTGCGATAAACATAACCTTTATTCAAAAACAAAAGCGCTAACCTAGGTTAGCGCTTTTTTATTAGAACATTTTTGAAAGCACCATGCAGTCTCGATGAAAGCATCGTCGCAGTTATACACAGACTTTATGATGTCTAGTTGCAGATCTCAGTGATCAGTTGATAGTTTGGATCTTCGGTCTTAACAAAATTACCTTTATCCTCAACAATATCAAACAGTTTAATTGTGCACTGATCTTTTCCATTAATCTTATCCACAAAATACTGAGCTTCGTAATTTGCTCCAGCTTTGGGCGTAAAACTGACTTTTTTCACACAATAGGTATAACCATCAATTCGCGTGTTAGCGCCGTCAACCCATACACCAGCAAAATAGAAAGAAAGCGGCACTCCCGCCTCTACTTTTAACTCAGTTTGTTGCTTTTCATGGACATCAGAACGATACAATGGCATCCCGATTTTTCGTCCAGCTTGGCGATCAGCCAATAAATTCGCTTTCATACCCAATACAGCAATTTCACCACCTCGAATGAAATTATGCTTGATACAACCTTCAGTGTTATCAATCCATACAGACGTATTAGCGCTGTCAGTCGATAAAACACGAAGCGAGGCGGTTTCCTTTCCTGAAGCAACTTTATAGCCACTAGTTGCACAAGCCGTTAAAACTGAGGACATTAATAAGACAGATATTGTCTTTAACTTCATAATATTTCCTTTTATATAAAGCACAAATAAGATTGTGCAATCCGCCAAGAATGCACAAAATTAGTCACATCAAATAGTTAAATGATTTCAATCGAATAAAAAACGAATGGAACTTACGACTTCATTGCCGATTTCACATAGACATCGAAGCGGTTTTTCTTGGTCTCTATAACCATACTGGGCTTAACACCGGCGAGATCTTCGGCATAATCGGGGCGCTTCACCACCACACGCTTACTGGCTAGGGCCATGGCGGGGGCGAGCAATCCATCGGCGTCGAGGTCTGCACCGACTAAGGTTTGAAAGACCCGCATTTCCTTTTTAACTAAGGCCGATTTGTCGCGGTGAGGATACATTGGGTCGAGGTAGACGACATCGACCTCTTGCTCCAATTTTGCGAGTGCTTCGAGGCTGGAACCATGGAAAAGCTGCATACGTTCACGCATCCAGTCGCCGATTTCGGCATCTTGATAGGCACGGCGCAGGCCATCTTCTAATAATGCGGCCACCACAGGATGGCGCTCTACCATAGTCACAGTGCAGCCCAAACTTGCCAGCACAAAGGCATCGCGGCCGAGGCCCGCAGTGCCATCGACAACTTTTGGCGTAACGCCCTGCTTTAACCCGACAGCCTTAGCTATCGACTGCCCACGACCGCCACCAAACTTGCGTCTATGGGCAACCGCGCCAGTCACAAAATCCACTACTATGCCATCGAGCTTAGGCTCATCACGCTTATGTAGCGTCAAGGTGTCTGATTCAAAACGCAATTCGAATGGCGCATCGGCATCAAACACCAGTTGCCAGCGGGCACAGATGTCCACAAGAGTTGGAAATTGCTGATTAAAAAAGACTGGAATAGACAAAGGGATCACTGTTTAACGGGGAGAAATTGCGGCCATTATGCCAAAGAACCGCCTTGATGAACATGCAAGCAAATCCCCCCATTTACGAGTTTCTGCTTATTGGTCAATTTGTCTAACTCATCCGACATAAGCTCAAACATGAATCACATTGTAATCTACTGATTTATAGAGGTTATAATCTATTTGTGTAACAATTAAGCGATTTATGTTATATGTCTTATCCCCAGTCAACCTTAGCGACTTCCGTATGGAATAAGGACAATCTTTGCTTAACTGGCTGAAAGGTTTTTTGTTTATCAGGGAGCAAGATTTTTTAAACCCCGATAGAACCATATTAAAAACCAGTTTATTGCGGATTATTTTGCTGAGTGGCGCCGTTCTGACCACCAGCATAGTGCTGCATAGTTCGTTGATCGCCTATCAGCTAAACCTCAGTTTTATTATTGGCATTACGGTCAGTTTTTTAACTGTGCTATTTCTTGCCTTATGGTTTACGCGCAAATATTTACTGGCGAGTTCTATCAGCTTACTGGTAATGGTGGTTGCAGCCTGTTTGTCTATCTTATTGTTTGTGCCAAATTTCAATTTGTCGCAGGCGGGTATTACTTTTCTGTACACGCTGCCTTTAATGGCACTCTTTTTGTTTGGCAGAAAAGTCGCCTGCTGGATGATGTGCTTCAATGTGTTGCCTTTTTTATTGTTGCTGCGTAACCAAAACCTTCCGCCCATTGTCGATGTAGATATTAGCCTGCCCGCGACCCACGCCTATCTCAACGGGCTGCTGTTTATGTTTTTTAATATCTGCATCCCCTTATCGGCAATGCGGTTGTTAAAAACTCAAAAAATCCATGCACAGCAGATGATTAGGCATCAAAAAGCACTGCAACGCACCCTAGACCAATATGCTGAAATATTTGACAACAATGGCACAGCGTCTTTCTTCTGCAATGAAGAGGGCACGATCCTCAATCTAAACAATGCTGCCAAAGATATCGCCGCGAATGTCCAACTCAACTGCACCCGTCTCTGTGATATTTTTGAACTGAGCGAAGACACTAGCGTTAATTTACTTGCAGCATCATTTCAGACCCGTCTAAAAAATAATGACAGCAGCCGATATCTCCTGCAAAAAGCGTCATTAGAGCACCACGATACTCTGCTATTTCACTGCCACGATATCACGGCACAGGCCAACCACGAGCTCGAAGTTAATCGGCTCAAAAAACACCATATCAGCACCCATTTTTATGATTTAGTCACGGGCTTACCCAACGAGAACCACTGGTATAACCCGACGCCAAGTGTGGCCCACCAAGAAATGACGGTAGCTTTGGTTAAGATTGATAATCTGAGCCAAATCAACGCTGCTTTTGGAATAAGTGTCGGGGACGCTATCCTAAAAGCCTTTGCCTTAGAGCTTAAAGAGCGCTTCGGCCATCAAGCAAAAATATATCGCTTTAGAGGAGCATCCTTTGCCCTGGAATTTACCGAACAGCCACTCATCTCGCCAGAGACGCTCGCACCGCAATTACGTCTTCGCATTCCAACAAGTTTAAAACTTAAGCAAGAACAACAGATTGACTACCATTTAGAGTGCCGCGTTGGCTGCAGTTCAGGCCATAAATCCGCGCCACAGCAAGCCGCCGAGCAGTGCTTGATTGCCATTAAACAAACCACCCAAACCACCCCGGTTATGGTGTATTACGTTGGTTTGATTAACAATTTACTTGAAGCCTCCTCGCAAGAAAGCAAAATCCGCGATGCATTAAAACACAACCGACTCGAAATGTGGCTACAGCCAAAAGTGTTAGCCGATGGCCATATTGTCAGCTTTGAAGCGCTCGCCAGAATGTTCGATAAAGACGGCAGCATGATCATGCCAAGCACCTTTATCCCCATTATAGAGTCGTCACAATTACAGGCGATTTTTGCGATGAAAGTGCTTAGACAGTTACTCCAACTGATCCGCTCTTGGCCAAAAAATGTCCCTATGGTCAGGATAGCTTTCAACTTGTCAGGGCAAGATATACTGTCGGATCGCTTCTTTAAAGTCTTGATCCAAACCTATATGAATCATCCTGAACTCATCCCATTATTAGAAATTGAAATTACAGAAACTTCAGTATTTTCAACATATAAAGAAACTGGCAGACGTTTAAACACTCTTGCTCGTATGGGCGTATCCATTGCGATTGACGATTTTGGCACTGGCCATGCGTCACTAAGCCAGTTAATCGATATCAGTGCCGACACCATTAAGATCGACCGTTACTTTGTGAGTCAGCTAGGTATTAGCGAGCGCCATACTCAAATTGTCAACGCCGCAATTTTATTAGCTAAAAGTTTAAATCTGAATGTCATTGCAGAGGGGATCGAAACCGAAACGCAATTAATGCAACTGACCGCACTAGGGTGTGAACAGTTTCAAGGTTACTTATTTGGTAAACCTGCCCCCGCTGGGCTTTGGCTAAAAACCTTCCAGATGCAAACCCCTTCACATTGGCTAGCTCATAAAAAACGGGCGAAGTGAGGCATTAATTTTACGCCATAGGGCATCCTAGGTATAATTGCCGACATGCATTTGCCTCCCTTTGCTTTGTTTGCAAATAACTAGGATCCCCCATGTTAAGTTACCGTCACGGTTATCACGCCGGCAATTATGCCGATGTGCTGAAACACGCTATGTTGCTGCAAACCTTGCAGTTAATGCATAAAAAAGACAAACCGCTCGTGTATATCGACACCCATGCGGGTGCAGGCGGTTATGCGTTAACGGATGAGTTTGCCCAAAAGACAGGTGAATATCTCGACGGGGTAGCAAAACTGTGGGACAAAACCGATCTGCCCAAATCCTTGCAAGATTATATAGATGCGGTGCGTCATTTTAATGAAGACAATCCAGAAGAACTGAACTTTTACCCAGGTTCGCCAGCCTTTATCGATATGGATCTTGGGCCAAAGGATCGTATGCTGCTACACGAGCTGCACGGTACCGATCATCTGCTACTGGATGAGTATTTCGAACAAGATAAGCAAGTTAAAGTGATTAAAGGCGATGGCTTAAAAGGGCTGATTGCCGCAGTACCGCCACTAGAGCGCCGCGCACTGGTACTTGTTGACCCCAGTTATGAGATTAAGACCGACTATCAAACAGTGGCCGACACGTTAATCAAGGCGCACAAACGCTTTGCCACGGGCGTATTTATGATCTGGTATCCGGTAGTCAACCGCGCGCAAACAGAAGAAATGCTCTCCCGCTTAGCCACTAGCGGTATTAAGCGCCAACTGCGTATCGAGCAAGCCATCAAGCCCGATTCTAACGAGTTTGGCATGACAGCCGCAGGACTATGGGTGATCAATCCACCTTGGCAACTGGATGAAATTGCAACCGAAGTGCTCGATTACTTAGGTAAAACCTTAGGCCAAGCAGATGGTCATGTCAGCGTAAAATGGGAAGTTGGCGAATAAGCTCAGCCAGATTGGCTTCAACATTATGAAGCTGCAACATAGCGCAGCGGATACTTTACTTGTCCCGCTGCGTTTGTTGTTAAAGCAGAATATCGATAGTTACAGCGAACCTTATACCTTAGTGCTGCGGTAACGCTTGAGCAGAATTTGCACCCGTTCTACGTAGGCTTGGGTTTCTGGATAGGGCGGAATACCGTTGTACTGAGTCACAGTTGTAGGCCCAGCATTATAGGCCGCACAGGCCAGCGCAATATCCCCATTGAACTGTTTTAGCATTTGCGCCAAATACTTACTGCCACCGAGAATATTCTCCTCTGGCAAAAAGGCATTAGTCACACCCATCTCTTTGGCGGTTTCGGGCATCAATTGCATTAACCCCATAGCCCCCGAGCGGGATATCGCTCTAGCATTAAATGCTGACTCAGCATGGATAACCGCACGGATAAGTGCAGGATCTAACCGATGTTTATGGGCCGCGCGGCTGATTAAACTCTCGTAATTACGGGTAAACAACCGAATACCATTCCAATCGATAGTCGAGTCTGGGCGACAAGCAAAGCAATCGTACAGTAGGATCTGGTAATCGCTGCTCGATGGCGCTTTATCGGTAAAAACCGTTACGCCATTGGCCTGTTGATATTGATAAACCTTAAATTTTTCTTGGCCTTCCGCGCTGACGATGCCACTGTCAGAATAGCGCGCCACAATGCGCGGCTTAGTCGGTTTGACCTCTTCGGCGAACACGGTTGCAAAGCTCCCCCAAGTTAACAATAAGCCGAGCCCATATAGCGCAATCGACTTAAGGTAAGTAGGTGGTTGGTGCATTGCTATCATCAAAGTCCCGTGTATTCGTTTAGTTTAAGTATTTCAATAATAGCAAAGAGTTGCTTCATCTCACGGTTTAACTGGCTAAATTCTGTCGAAAAATTCGCACTATCAAAGATAGAGCGCATTTGGAAACGACTCCTACGATTGGGCAAAAATAGGATCAGCCGGTTGCGAAAGAAGGCACATTGGATATCACCAGCAAAGACCTTTGCCAGTTGCTGTAATCGCTCCATAAAAGCGGTGTTGAGCAAATAACGTGATTCAATTTGATCTGTTGAAAACACATCAAACTCTTTTTCAAACAAGGGGTCTTCTAGTCGCACTCTTTGCAGCCCCGAATGACTGTCGGATAAGAAATTCGCTAATCCGCCACGATCCTTTAATACCACGGTATGGCCGATAAACTGCTTGTGACTACTGAGCTCGACCACAGTGCCGCGAAAACGGGTTTCAGTGCGGGTTACGGTTCTGCGTTTATTACCGTCCCACTCTTCCACTCGCACATCTTTGGTCAGGGTTAACTCATTGACGATTAGTTCTACGCCTTTGTATTGACCGTGAATATAGTCACCAAAACTCACCTTGTCGTAATGAGGTAAGACTTTTGCCGCCGAGAGCCGATTTATATCAAGGCGCATCTCGCGATTGTAGATAAAGTCTTCACCAAAATACTTAAACATGATGGGATAGATTTCTTGCTGCACTTGACGCGTAAACTGCCTTGTCGGGGTAAAACTCCAAAAACCTAATAACAGTAGTGCAATGATTGGTAGCGGAAACAACACCAGCCCACGGCTATGTCCCAATATCGTTAATAGTACGAGCCCTGCAACAATCACTAAACTGAGATACAAGCGTTGACGTGTTGCCTTCAGGCTTGCTACGCGCTTGGTTTCATAACGGGCAGCAAGCGGTGCAAGGTGGGAATCATAATACTGTTGCAGCGACTCCCTATCCGCAGGCTCTGCCGACAGTTTTACCGTCTGTCGCTGGGCCTTGATGGGACTACCCAAGATAAAGGTGAGTATATTCATTGAGATCGTTATTTTACGGGGGCATTTTGCCCCCGCAAATATTAAAGATTACAGATAATCTGCGGCGTCTATTGGTGCTTTAGATGCCTCACTGACTTCATAAAATGGCATCACTTTAATCTTAGCCATTGACGCAATAATCGACCCAGGAAAAATTTCAACGGCTGTATTTAACTCCGACACCGCTGAGTTATAGAAACGACGAGCCGCCGAAATATGTGCTTCGACCTCGTTATAGGTTTGCATGGCTTCAAGCATAGTGTTGTCGGACTTCAGCTCGGGATAGTTTTCAACATTAACCATCAAGGTAGCCATTTTGTCGTTTAATTGCTCGGCTTGTGCAATATGCTCTTTAACCGCATTGGGGTCAGTCTTGTTGTAATGACGGGTTAATTGCGTGCGTAGCTCAGTAATTTCAGTGAGCAATGACTTTTCATGATCCATAAATCGCTTGGCGATTTTGAGGATATTGGGCACGAGATCGGCGCGTTTAGCCAACTGCACATCGATCCCCGACAGAGCCTCAAGGGCGGTATTGCGCTTTTTGACTAGGCTGACATACCAAAGATAGGTCACGATAAAAATCAGCGCTAATCCCAGTAACAGTTTGTCCATCTTCCATCCTTAGTGTTTATTATTGTTTTTAATGGCTACAGCTAACCATAAATAAGCAAGAATTTCATCTAAAGCGTTAGCTAGTGCAATGAAATGTTATCTTTTACTGCACAGGTAAGAGCATCTGACCCAAGATTTTTTGTGACAAGATTAAACCCGAATTGATTGAAAACATTCAGCTTGGATACAGAAAAACTAAGCTATAGTTAATTTGCACAACGTTTAGAGCAACCTTTTTGCTCGTGAATACTGGACTCCCCGTGAGTCCATTTTTTTATCCAAAATCTGCCTACATACTGCTCTAGCCACATTTAAGTTTTATTTAAAGCACAAGCATCATACTTTTCGGCCAATTTTTTCACTTTTACCTTAGCGTTAATCCAATCACTTGAGCGAGAGGCTCCTCAGCCAAGTCACGCCGCATCGATTCAGCTCACGGATAAAAAATGCGCTAGCAAAGGTCGACAGAGGCAAGGCATGAGTTTGAAATCCAATCATATTCCCATAAAGACACAGCCCCCACATGACATCAGCTCAAGTGGCTGGTTTGTACGCTTTCTGAATATTGTCGAACGGTTAGGTAATTTATTGCCACACCCTATTACCCTGTTTGCTCTATTTTGTGTCGCCGTGATTCTGGTGTCTGGCATTGCTGGCTACTTTGAGTTGACGGTGGCCGATCCACGCCCCGAGGGCGCCCACGGCCGAGGTGCCGATGGACTTATCCATGTGGTCAGCCTGATGAATGCCGAAGGCTTGCGGATGATAGTGTCCAACTTGGTCACTAACTTTACCGGTTTTACCCCCTTGGGCACGGTTCTGGTTGCCCTACTGGGTGTGGGTATCGCCGAGCGTTCAGGACTATTATCCGCCGCCATGCGCGCACTCGTTATGGGTGCATCTAAGCGTTTAGTGACAGTGACTATCGTGTTTGCGGGAATTATGTCAAACACCGCGGCAGAGCTTGGGTATGTGGTATTAATTCCCATGGCGGCGATGATTTTTCATTCCTTAGGCCGTCATCCGTTAGCAGGCTTAGCCGCGGCATTTGCAGGAGTATCAGGGGGATACAGCGCAAATCTGCTGCTCGGTACTGTCGATCCACTGTTATCGGGCATAACTGAAGCGGCGGCGCGGATGATCGACCCCGACTACAACGTCGGCCCTGAGGTTAACTGGTACTTTATGTTTGTCTCGACCTTTGTGATCACTTTCCTCGGCGCCTTTGTAACCGAGAAAATTGTCGAGCCGAAACTGGGCAAGTATCAGGGAGATGATGCCGATGAAAGCGTGCATCAATCCATGGGCAATATCACTGAGCTGGAAAAACGCGGCCTCAAGTGGGCGGGGTTATCTATGCTGGTGCTAGCGGTAATCCTTGCGCTGTCAGTCGTGCCAGAGGGTGCACCACTGCGCGATCCTAAAACCGGTCTGGTTTCGGGCTCACCCTTCCTCAAAGGCATCGTCGCCTTTATCTTTATCTGTTTTGCAATCCCGGGTTTTGTCTACGGCAAGCTCGTTGGCAGCATTAAAAACGATAAAGACGTTATCAATGCCATGTCGCACAGTATGAGTACAATGGGACTGTATATAGTACTGGTGTTCTTTGCGGCACAATTTGTGGCCTTCTTTAACTGGAGTAATCTCGGCGCCGTGTTAGCCGTGCTGGGCGCAGATGCCTTGCAATCCATAGGGTTAACAGGGCCAATCCTGTTCCTGTTTTTTATTATGCTGTGCGGCTTTATCAACCTAATGCTGGGCAGTGCTTCAGCACAGTGGGCCATTACCGCGCCCATTTTTGTGCCCATGCTGATGTTAGTTGGCTATGCGCCCGAAACCATTCAAGCGGCCTACCGTATTGGGGATTCGGTAACTAACTTAATCACGCCAATGATGAGTTATTTCGGATTGATTTTAGCGGTGGCCTGTCGCTATCAGAAAAACCTCGGCATAGGCACACTGATCGCCACTATGTTGCCTTATACCTTAGTGTTCTTCATCGGCTGGACGGCGTTTTTCTTTCTGTGGGTATTCGGTTTTGGTTTACCAGTAGGGCCAGGGGCAGCAACTTACTATACGCCTTAGGCACGAGTGATGCCTGAAGCACAAGTTTAACTTTCGCGAGGTTGATTAGGGCGTCGCAGCTAGTCTCGGCGCCTTTTTCATGGACAGATTTAACGGGCTAGTCGTACAACCATTCCATTAAAAAGCCACAAATCAGTAAGAAAACCCCAAAGTTAAATACCATCGTTTGTAATTTCGACTTAGGCGACTTATCGTCGGCTTGGGTCATGACCTGACTTAACGGTGTAAAAAACATATTGGGTTCGAGTCCCATGCCGATAAAAAATACCGCTACGGCAACACTACGGATGAGCTCGGGGACGACAAGCTGCTTAAGATAAAACTCATAAGCACCATAGGCCAAAATGCCAATAGCGATAGCATGGCAAATCATCGCTACGACAAGTTGCTTAGTGATAAGACTGCTCACCGATGACACGATTTTGCTCCTACGCCAGCGCTATGTATTGATTATGGACAACATTTGCCGCGCAGTTTATCTCTTCTGTGATTTAACTGCATCCATAGCGTCCAACCAAATAGCACGCCGCTCGCGGGATAAATATATAGTGCGACTTTCATTGCCTGCCAAAATGGCGTCTCAGCGGTGAAGTATTGAAACCCCGCCACCAAAAGTGACGTCACACTCCCCCAATACAGTACGCCAATCACCAAGATGAAATACCACTTTCCCTTTGCGAGAGATGCCTCTAATTTGATTAATTGATCCTTACTGACTGCCGACATCACCTGCTCCCTTTTTATCTTGACTCATTTAATATGCCCGAATTGATTCAAGGTAGCTATCCATCCTTATAACGATAATATTTTTCGCCCAACAAAAAGCCCTGTAAATACAGGGCTTTGATTAAAGTGTTAGATTACTCCGCCGATGTTGGCTTTTCGTCTTTCGCTTTTCTCTCTCGCTTACTAAAGATCCGCTCAACAATAACGAAGAACAGTGGCACGAAGAAGATACCTAAGAACGTCGAACTCATCATACCGCCAAGTACACCAGTACCGATGGCATTCTGGCTACCTGAACCTACACCCGTACTAATGGCTAACGGCACAACCCCTAAACCAAACGCGAGCGATGTCATCAGAATCGGACGCAAACGCACACGTACAGCATGTAACGTCGCTTCAACCAGACCCGCCCCTTTCTCGTAGAACTCTTTCGCAAATTCCACAATCAAGATGGCGTTCTTGGTTGCCAAGCCAACAGTCGTCAGCAGACCTACTTGGAAGAACACGTCGTTTGGCAAGCCACGGCCATTCATCGCCAGCAGGGCACCGATAATACCTAGCGGAACCACTAGGATTACCGCAAACGGAACTGACCAGCTCTCATACAGTGCAGCCAATACGAGGAAAACCACCAGAATCGACAACGCATATAGCGCAGGCGCTTGGTTACCCGATAAACGCTCCTCATAGGATAAGCCGTTCCACTCGATGCCAAAGCCCGGTGGTAACTGTTTAACTAGGTCTTCCATAATATTCATGGCCGCACCAGTACTAAAGCCAGGTGCTGTTGCGCCTTGAATATTCACCGCAGGTAAACCGTTAAAACGTTCTAGACGTGGTGAGCCGTATTCCCAAGAACCTGTCGCAAAGGCTGAAAACGGCACCATATCGCCCTTGTTGTTACGCACATACCAAGTGTCTAGGTCTTCTGGCTGCATACGGTATTGAGCATCACCTTGCACAAATACCTTTTTAACACGGCCTCGGTCGATAAAGTCGTTAACATAAGAACCACCCCAAGCCGTTGCCAACACACTGTTAACGTTAGCAATCTCAACGCCTAATGCGCTCAACTTAGCATGATCAATGTGCAATTGATAAATTGGCGCATCTTCCTGGCCATTAGGGCGAACCCCCACAAGGTTTGGATTTTGAGCTGCCATACCCAGCAATTGATTACGCGCCGCCACTAACTTATCGTGACCTTGGCCGTTTTTATCTTGCAGGTACATATCGAAACCATTGGCCGTACCCAACTCGATTACAGCTGGCGGTACGAAGGCGAATACGAAGGCTTCTTTCATTTGGCTGAATACACCCATAGCGCGGCCAGCAATGGATTGAACATCCATACCTGGCGCTTCACGCTCTGACCAATCCTTCAAGCCAACGAAGGCAATACCCATGTTCTGGCCTTGACCCGCAAAACTGAAGCCCGCCACGCTAAATACCGACCTTACGCCTTCTTCAGCCATAAAGTGATCAGAGACTTTCTCTAACACTTTCATGGTGCTTTCTTGGGTAGAGTTGGTTGGCAAAATTGCCTGCGTGAACAAGATACCTTGGTCTTCGTCTGGTAAGAATGCCGTTGGCATGCGCATGAAAATCCAGCCCACTGCCACCACTAATGCAGCGTAAATCATCATGACCCTGAAGCCACGCTTCACAATGCCAGCCACGCTCGATTCGTAACGGTTCGTTAAGCGATCGAAACCACGGTTAAACCAACCGAAGAAACCCGTTTCGATATGGCCATGACCCTTCTTCAACGGTTTGAGCATCGTCGCACAGAGTGCGGGGGTTAAAATCAAGGCCACCAGCACAGACAGCGCCATCGCAGAAACGATAGTGATCGAGAACTGACGGTAAATTACCCCAGTAGAACCCGACATAAACGCCATAGGTACGAATACCGCAGACAAGGTCAGACCGATACCGACTAACGCGCCAGTAATTTGATCCATCGACTTACGGGTCGCTTCGAGTGGACTTAAGCCCTCTTCGGCCATCACCCGCTCAACGTTTTCAACCACCACAATCGCGTCGTCCACGAGTAGACCAATCGCCAGTACCATTGCAAACATGGTGAGGGTGTTGATGGAGAAGCCCGTTGCCGACAGAATCGCAAAGGTACCCAGCAATACCACAGGTACTGCAATTGTTGGAATTAAAGTCGCACGGAAGTTCTGCAGGAAGAGGTACATGATGACGAACACCAGTACGATCGCTTCAAGCAGAGTGTGGACTACGCCTTCAATCGATTTATCAACGAATGGCGTTGTATCGTAGGGGTAAACCACATCTAACCCAGCAGGGAAGAAGGGACGCAACTCTTCCACTTTAGCGCGAACCGCTGCCGCCGTATCTAAGGCGTTAGCACCGGTTGCCAGCTTAATCGCAATACCCGAGGCAGGTTTACCGTTATACAGAGACTCTACGGCATAACTTTCTGAACCCAACTCGACACGCGCCACATCACCCAAGAACACGTTCGCACCCGACGTATCGGATTTAAGAATAATCTTGCGGAATTGTTCTGGCGTTTGCAGACGACTCTGTGCCGATACGGTCGCGTTTAGCTCTTGTCCTGGCAGTGATGGCGTACCACCGAGTTGACCAGCAGATACCTGTGCGTTTTGCGCGCGGATAGCACTCACCACATCTAAGCTAGTGAGGTTATATTGAGTCAGTTTCAGCGGGTCTAACCATATACGCATCGCGTACTGAGCACCGAAAATCTGAATTTCACCCACGCCCGGTACACGGCTCATAGGATCTTGGATGTTAGCGCCCACATAGTCGGCGATGTCGCCCTTGTCCAAAGAACCGTCGGTCGATACGAAGCCCAATACCATAAGGAAGCCAGAGCTTGACTTGTTAACGTTAACCCCTTGAGATTGAACCTCTTGTGGTAACAAGGTCATTGCGCCCTGTAACTTGTTTTGTACCTGAACCTGCGCGATATCCGGATCGGCCTCAGCGTTAAAGGTTAAGGTAATCGATGCGTTACCAAAGCTATCACTGGTTGAAGCGATATAACGTAGGTGGTCGATACCCTTCATACGTTGCTCAATCACCTGAGTTACTGAGTCTTCAACGATTTTGGCCGATGCACCTGGATAGTTCGCACTGATCACTACTGTCGGTGGCGCAATACTGGGGTACTGCGAGACTGGCAGGGATCGGATCGATAAAATCCCCGCCAACATAATGATTAAGGCGATCACCCACGCAAAGATGGGACGATCAATAAAAAAACGTGCCATAGCTATGCCCTATTTTGCTTGGGTTTCAGAAATAACTTTGGTGGTGACTGGTGCACCTGGACGGATCTTTTGTAATCCTTCCACAATCAACTTATCGCCCGCTTCTAAACCAGCAGTAATACGCCATTGATTGTCGATAACTTCCGCTGTGGTAACAATTTTTGCTTCCACTAGACCTTGATCGTTCACCACCATCGCCACGGCCTGACCCTTAGCGTTACGGGTAATGGCTTTTTGCGGGACTAGAATGGCTTGAGGATCGGTACCGGTATTCAATACAGCACGAACATACATGCCAGGCAGTAAGATGCCATCTGGGTTAGGGAACTCGGCGCGTAGGATCACTGAGCCAGTATTTTCATCCACGCTCACTTCAGCAAATTGCAGCTTACCGTTGTGACCATAAATCGTGCCGTCTTCTAAGACTAACTGCACGTCAGCGTTGTCCGCCGCCTGCAGCTTACCTTGCTTCAGTTTGGCTTTTAGGCGTAACAGCTGAGCACTCGATTGAGCGATATCCACATTGATAGGATCAAGCTGTTGAATGGTTGCCAGAGTTTGGCTTTGGTTAGCCGTGACTAGCGCACCCGCTGTTACACTCGACTTACCGATACGGCCTGAAATCGGCGCTAATACTTCAGTGTATTGAAGATTGATTTTCGCAGTATTGATTGCCGCTTCTGCTACAGTCACGCTGGCCAGCGCTTCTTTGTAAGCGGCTTCGGCTTCGTCGAAATCTTGTTTACTGATCGCGTTAGTTTTAACTAACTGCTGATAACGAGCCGCTTTTGCCTTAGCAGAAGCAAGGCTTGCATTTGCTCGAGCTAAGTCAGCATTTGCACTGACAAGTGCGGCTTTATAAGGCGCAGAATCAATTTGATAAAGAGATTCGCCTTGCTTCACATTGCCGCCTTCGACAAAGCTACGCTTAGTGATAATGCCATTCACTTGAGGACGAACTTCGGCTTCAAGAAATGCCTTGCTACGACCCGGTAACTCGACTTGGATAACCTGTGGCTTAGCTTCCACTTTAATTATCCCAACTTCCATGCTCTGCGGCCCCGCGCCGCCATGAGCGGCTTTATCCTCTTGAGGGCTACAAGCTGCCATCCACAACGCCACGCTGATTACTGAGGCAAGTTTAATTGTCTGCCGCATGAGAACTCCTTTAAATTTTAACGCCACCGTGTTCACACAATATGGATGATTTCACGGCCATAATTATAACTAAAATCAAAGCTATTACTTATCGTATACCCTATAAGGATCAACAAGAAAGATAAACAAACAAAAGTGTAAACTAATGAAAATATTCACACCTTTGCCAATACCTTATTAGTAGAATTGTTATCCTATTTAAGAAGTATGTTAACTGTAGATAAGATTGTTAGCGTTATACGATACAAAGCACTTATTCAGCCTACTCTATATCAAAAATGTTGCAAACATGTTTGGCGACACAAATGTTTATACTCGATTAACCTGAGTAAACATTTATTTGATACAGCTAGGGCATATTAGCACAAGCTTTTACATAAGGTTTTGTGCATATATAACCCTTGTGTGGTCATATTGGATCAAGCATGGAATGACCATACCTTGCTATCCGAATGCATACTATTGCTACGTAAATCCTTGTTACAAATGGGTCAGGGAAACGAATAGATATTCAAACCTTTGGACGCGACATTTTATGACCAAGCGTTGTATAGCGCAAATTGGATATTACATTTTGCACCCCATTTAATGAAACTCAGCTTCCCAAAAAAATGCAGTTTTATAAATTACGCTTTTATTGACCCTGTTATTTCGCTGCTTATTCACATTCATTCATATCTTTTCGTTATTGGTTCATCCCAGGCGGCACCGCTATTAACAATTTATTTTTACGATATAGGTGCGCTAACAATTTCCAATCACTTTGAGATGATGATTATGAAGACTCGTACTAAATTGCTGCTCACTGGGGCGTTACTTTCTTTGGCGGCCAGCTCCCACGCTGCTGAAGATAATCAACTCTTTGGTGGCACCCTTAACGGCAATGTTAATTTTGCTTCGGACTATGTGTTTCGTGGTGAATCCGAGACCTTAGATGGCGATATTCCGGTCGTCCAAGGCACATTAAGTTGGAACCACAATCAAGGTTGGTATGCTGGGGTATTTAGCTCCAACATTAAGTTTGCTGACCCAAACTTAGAAATTGTTACCGCGCCTTTTATTGGTAAAGCGGGAGAGTTTGGCGATTCTGGCTTTACCTATGATGTCATGCTGTTTTCATACCTTTACCCCGGAGCTTCCTATTCCAACTACACCGAATTATGGCTAAAAGTGGGTAAACAATTCGGTCGAGCCAATCTGCAACTCGAAGTCACCCCAACGGTGGATGACTGGTTTGGTGTCGATGGCTGGCACGGGGTGAACTACGCTCTACACCCCAGCTATAGCTTTGACAACGGTGTAAAAATCTCAGCATCTGTGGGTTATCAAGATCTCACTGGTGATGGCGCCGAAGGTTGGGGCCACTGGAACATAGGTTTAAGCAAAGCCTATTACGGCCTTAACTTCGATTTACGCTACCACGGCAGCACTGTCGACACTGACCATAAAGTCTATGGTACACAAACTGAAATCTTCGATGACAGAGTCGTCATTGGGATCAGTAAAAGTTTCTAATCCTGTTTTTTGCTTATACGTTCATCCCGCTGCTTCCCTGCAGTACTCCAATTGCTTGAAATATCGAGCCTTGACCAGCCAAATTTGGCTGGTCTTTTTTTATCTAAATACGATTATCACCCACGCTACAGGCTAACACCCGGCTGATATCCGCAAGACAACGGCCCGACTCCTGTTGCCATTGATTGAACACGGCCTGTACCTGTTTTAACGCCGTTTGCGAGCTAAAGCCGGCATCTACCAGCTTGTGCGCTTTAAAATAGCCTTGCACATCATCGGTTAACAAAAAGGTATCCTTACCGATTCCACGTAAGAAATACGGCCCCGTATTGCCACCGAGACGAGCGCCGCGCTTCTTTAAGAACGCCCAGAGTCCGACGATATCTTCGGTCGGCCAGTCAGCAATCAGCTTAGCCAAGCTGCCATGTTCGCGGGCAATATCATGGATCATCAAAGCATTATCATAAATTGCTTGGGTTTTCTTTAGGTGGCGAATCAAGGTCGCATCCGCAGCGCGAGCTTGGATCTGCTCGGGTGACAACATTAATACCTTCTCGGGCACAAAATGAAAGAAGGATTTTTCGTAAGCAGGCCATTTATTATCGACCACGCGCCAGACAAAACCACTCTGGAACACTTGTCGGCTCATGGCCGAAAGCAGCGTAGCATCATCGTATTGACGAATTTCAGCACTCGTTAGACACCCAGGAAGTAAGGCTTCGAGTCCCTTTTTACCGCCTTTGCGCTCACTCGCTCTGGCATAGATGGATGAGAAACTTTCTAATTGGCTCATGCTGTTACCTTTGATTATCGATATTTCACTAGCGTTTCTAGGCGTTAATAGTACCGAATTTGAGCCCACGGGGATCATTCCGTATGGAAAACCTGTTTTACGTCCATTTCTGGCCCTTTGAAGAAATTCCCACTGCACGCATGTTGATACCGACTAAAGTTAAGGCGTAGAGTCAAAAATGCAGTGGTTATGGGGTCGGTACCTATGGAGCTTTTCTATCATCCGTTATCACGATATTCACAGAAAGTATTAATTGCTCTCTATGAGAAACAAGCGAACTTTTATCCGCGGATCACTGATTTACGCGACCCACTGGCACGCAAGGCCTTCCAGCAATTTTATCCTCCTGGCAAACTGCCATTGCTCAAAACGCAAGAAGGCCAACTGATCCCCGAATCCAGCATTATTATTGAATACTTAGACAGGCATTTTCAAAACGGTACAGAGTTATTACCCGCGGAGGCTGAACGGAATTTGGCGGTGCGCCTATTCGATCGCATTATTGATTTTGATATCAATAACCCACTATTCCAATTAGAAAAATTAAAGTATGCCCCTGATGGGCATGAGTTCGAAATCAAGCAGATTGAAAAACAAATGCTTACCCAATTTCAACGCTTAGATAGCCATCTTAGTCAAAATCATTGGGTGTGTGGCGACAGTTTTACCTTAGCCGACTGTGCACTGATCCCCTGCTTAAGCTACAGCTTTGCTCACTTAAACCTATTGGATTTAGATGAGTTAGTCCGTTATTGGCAACAGGCGCAGCTTCGCGGCGCCTGGACACTCGTGCTTGAAGAAGTGCTACTAGCCGAAATGGAAGAAGACACTGGGATTAGGAGTATTCCCTAGTACCAGCGCGTCCTAAAGATTACGCTCTTTCTTTAATTGTAAAAATGCTTTCCATTTCACGACTTCGGGCGGTAACTCTGGAGCTGGATCGGTATAGCCTGCTTCTTTAACTAATACCTCTAAAGGCACTTGCTTACCTTTACACACAAATACACCACGCACATGCACTATACAATGCAGGCCGCGCTCACTGATAAAGCGTTGTTCAATATAGAAATATTTTTCATCCCAGCCCACGACCTTGGTTTCAATCTCAAACTTTTTTAAGGGCTTGATATCGCGGATATAGGTAAATTCGGCGGCGTTAACAATTGGCATCCATTTTAATTTGAGGAAACGCTTCAGCAACCCCATTTCGGCCAACATATAGGTGCGGGCCAGATCCATAAACGCTGGGTAACGGGAGTTAGTGAGATGGAAATTGATATCGCAATCACTGGGCAACGCGCGATAAGTAATGCGGCTCGTCCCCAAAAAATCAATCTTACGGCAATGGCGCGTGCGCCAAAATAACAACCAAAACAAACGGAAATACAGATTCATATGCAGTCGCCCTAAAAAGAAGAGCCACAGGCTAACAGAGGTCATACCAGAGGGCAAGCGAGATCTAGCTCACAAAAAAGGCGCCATTCGGCGCCTTTTTATGCTCAAGCACAGCTATTTAGTATGGCTTAAGCGGCAATCCCAGAGTGGCGCAGCAGCGCATCAATACTCGGCTCGCGTCCCATAAACTGTTTGAACAAGTCCATAGGCTCAGCAGAACCGCCCATTTCGAGGATGTTGTGCAGGAAGCTACGGCCCGTATCAGGATTGAAGATGCCCTCCTCTTCGAAGCGAGAAAACGCGTCCGCCGACAGCACTTCGGCCCACTTGTAGCTGTAATAACCCGCAGCATAGCCGCCAGCAAAAATATGCGCAAAACCATGTTGGAAACGGTTAAATGCTGGCGGAATTAACACGGCCACCTGACGACGCACTTCGTCTAAGGTCTGTTGAATACACGCGCCTTTTGCAGGGTCATATTCGTGGTGCAGCCTAAAATCGAACAGTGAAAACTCCAGCTGGCGCAACATCATCATGCCGGATTGGAAATTTTTCGCCGCTAACATCTTGTCTAGCATCGCTTTTGGTAAAGGTTCACCGGTTTCGTAGTGACCGGAGATCTCCGCTAAGGCTTCTTCTTGCCAGCACCAGTTTTCCATAAATTGGCTAGGTAATTCGACCGCGTCCCATGGCACACCGTTGATACCAGACACGCCAGCAACATCGATTTTGGTCAGCATATGGTGAATGCCATGGCCAAACTCATGGAATAAGGTCGTCACTTCATCGTGGGTGAAAAGCGCAGGCTTACCATCCACAGGGCCATTAAAGTTACAAGTGAGATAGGCAACGGGTTTTTGTAAGCCATTGGCGGTTTGACGACGCACGCGGCAATCATCCATCCAAGCGCCGCCGCGTTTACCAGTGCGGGCGTATAAGTCTAAATAGAAACTGCCTCTGTGCTCGCCCGTTTCGTCAAAAATATCGAAGAAACGCACGTCTTTATGCCAACGGTCAAACTCGGTTTGCTCAACAATCTTTAAGCCAAATAGGCGTGAGACAGTGTAAAACAAGCCAGATAGCACTTTATCTTCAGGGAAGTAAGGGCGCAGCAACTCTTGGGAAATCTCATACTTATGTTGCTGTAATTTCTCAGCGTAGAAACTTAAATCCCAAGAAGCCATTTCGCTCACACCATAATGCTCCAGTGCAAAGGCTTTTAACTCGGCTAATTCGGCCTTGGCTTGGTCTTTTGAACGCAGCGCCAATTCATTTAAGAAGGCCATCACCTGCGCAGGCGTTTCAGCCATTTTCGTGGCGAGGGATTTTTCGGCAAAGCTATCAAAGCCTAACAACTGTGCCAATTCATGGCGCAGTGCGAGAATTTCATCCATCAATGGACCGTTATCGAATTCGCCCGCATTTGGACCTTGATCCGAGGCGCGAGTCACGAAGGCTCGGTAACACTCTTCACGCAAGTTGCGGTTTTCGCTGTAGGTCATCACAGGTAAATAGGAAGGGAAATCTAAGGTAAATAGCCAGCCCTCTAATTCGCGGGCCTCGGCCATCGCTTTTGCGGCCGCTTTAGCTGAATCGGGCAAGCCCGCGAGTTCTGCCTCATCGGTAATTAACTTAGTCCAGGCTTGGGTTGCATCGAGCAGTTGATTGGAAAAGCCGCTGGTAAGTTCAGAAAGACGTTTAACGATTTCACCATAACGCAGTTTTTGCGCATCGTCTAAGCCGATACCCGAAAGCTCGAAGTCCCGTAAGCTGTGCTCAATCACCATCTGTTGTGCTTGGCTTAATTGAGCAAACTCTGCCGATGCACGCAGTGATTTGTAAGCCTCGTATAACCCTTGGTGTTGGCCAACGTAAGTGCCGTATTCGGATAACAGTGGCAAACAAGCATCATGGGCCGCGCGCCATTCATCTGTGCTCACCACTGAGTTCATATGGGAGACGGGTGACCAAATCTGGCTTAACTCATCATCTACTTGCTCCAGCGGGGCGACTAAGTTATCCCACGTAAAAGGCCCAGGGTTTTGCAGCACTTCATCAATCTTGGCACGACACTGAGCAATGGCTTGCTCAACGGCAACTTGAATATGTTCAGGTTTAATCTGTGAAAAAAGCGGTAATGCAGCGCCGTTAAGCAAAGGGTTGCTCATAATGATTCCTCTACAATCTGTGTAGCTAATAAATAAGGGCTTATGTTCAATTTATCAAGGCGAGAAAATCGATTGCTATCTTCGTTTGTAGGCCTAACGCCATTTCATCAATAAAAAAGTGAACCAGCTCTCAATTAGGATTTACACTAAATTTACCCTTTGAATCTTGATAGTTTGATCGCAAATCAAATCCATTCTCATTAACGCTTATATGTATATAGGCTAACATCTGTGCATATTCTATATTTTCAATTAGATTGGCTTATTTATGGCTGCATCAGTTAAATCCATCATTAGCGCCGTAGGCGCCATTAGCTTAGTTTGCTTTAGCCATCCATGTTTGGCCAACGAGAGCTTGGCGCAAACCGAAGGGATATTAAACAGCAAATTATCTGCGGCTAACGTGCCTTTAACTGCTAACATCGATTTAGGCTGGGATAGCAAGTATGTTTCGCAGGGGCGCAATAACTTGGCTGAAGGCGGTATTTATTGGATGAATACCAGTATTCAATACGGCAATCTCACCACCTATGCCCTCGTTGGCCGTGGTGATAGCCAAGCCTATACCGAGTGGAATATTGGCCTAGAATACGCTTTGGATTTAAGTGAACATTTAGAAGCGAATCTTGGTTATCAGCGGATTGAAGGTTATAGCAGCAGTCGCTGTCAGGATAACGAACTGTTCGCAGAATTAGCCTACACCGCCGCCCCTTGGTTAGTCCCCTCGGTAAATTATGTGTATTCCACCGAGGCTGCCGGCTATTTTGTCGAGCTGAGTCTGCACAGTTATTGGCAACTGAGTGAAGGCTTTACTCTCGCTCCTTATATAACCCAAGGACTTGATTTTAAATATCGAACAGAAGACCACAATGGCCGTAATCACCTCCAATTTGGTTTGGAGGCGAATTATGATCTGGCCGATAATATGAGTCTCAGTGGCCATATTAGCCACAGCATTGCCCAGAACGATATTGAGCAAGAAGCCGCCGCCAATGGCGACTTTAGCTCACAGGATCAAACCTATGCGGGTATCCATTTCAATATCAGCTTCTAAGTTTTAAGCACGCTTCTGCGTTTGGCAAACTCTCCCCACTCTAACTACACTCAAGAAGTCGATGGAACGACTCAAATTAAGCGAGGAACAGGGAATGTTAACGCATCATATAAAATGGTTCTCTAATACATTTATCTTATTGATATTTTATGGCTTATTATCATTTGCTGCCGAGCCAGAATTAGAACAATTATCCAAACCAGCCACAACTGAGCCCCTACCTTTAGGAACCTTACTCGACAGTGAGGGGAAACCGCTTCCGCTCCCGGCTCAACAAAGCGCCTTAGATTACCAATCTCCCGTGATAGACACTGACAATATGCCTGCGAAAACAAATACCCATAAGGCAAAATCGACGTCATCGAAAAAGAAAAAGCAGAGCCGCAAGCAACAACTCGCCAGCCGAGAAAGGGTCGCTAACGACCCTAGTTGTCGCTGGCTCAATGCCCGCATGTCACAACTCGAGACCCAGATTGGCAACCGCCCCGACAAAGCCGCAAGCTATCAGACCGATGAGCTCAGTGCCCGTCAGCAGGAGTGGCAATGCCTCAAATGCGGCGCAGAAGGGCCAAACCAAGACGATCACTATCGCTGCCAATATCGCCGTTAAGCTTGAGCTAACCGCCCAAAGATAAAGTAGGTGCTTTGCTGAGATTTTTTGCGGCAAAACAAGGTCTATACCAAAGCAACCTAATGGGCTGGTCTGCAAACCCATTCCAACCTACAATGACCTTCTGCTAATAAGCACCTCATTCTTAGAGTTAGACGGAGAAACTCATGGCTCAACATTTTGACTATATCTGCCTAGGCGCAGGCAGCGGCGGTATCGCCTCAGCTAACCGAGCTGCCATGCGTGGCGCTAAAGTTCTACTCATCGAAGCAAAACATGTTGGCGGCACCTGCGTAAACGTGGGCTGCGTACCCAAAAAAGTCATGTGGTATGGTGCGCATATCGCCGAAGCCATGAACCTCTACGCCAAAGATTATGGATTTGATGTTTCAGTCAACAAATTCGACTGGAACACCTTAGTAAACAGCCGCGAAGCCTATATTGGTCGCATCCACGAGGCCTACGGTCGCGGTTTTACCAATAACAAAGTCACCCTGCTGAATGGCTATGGCCGTTTCGTTAATGGCAACACGATTGAAGTGAATGGTGAGCACTACACGGCTGACCATATCCTGATCGCCACTGGCGGCGCACCTACTATCCCTAACATTCCGGGTGCAGAATACGGGATTGATTCCGATGGTTTCTTCGCCCTGCGCGAACAACCTAAACGTGTCGCTGTCGTCGGTGCTGGCTATATCGCCGTCGAAGTCGCGGGCGTGTTGCACGCACTTGGCAGTGAGACTCACCTGTTTGTGCGTAAACATGCGCCGCTGCGTAACTTCGACCCTATGCTGATCGACGCCCTCGTCGATGCCATGAAGACCGAAGGCCCAACCCTGCACACCAACAGCGTCCCACAATCTGTGGTCAAAAATGCCGACGACAGCCTGACTCTGAACCTCGAAAATGGCGAAAGCGTGACCGTTGATTGCCTGATTTGGGCTATTGGCCGCTCACCCGCAACGGGCAATATCGGCTTAGAAAACACCGATGTGCAACTGGATAGCAAAGGTTATGTAATTACCGACGCGCAGCAAAATACCACCCACAAAGGCATTTATTGCGTGGGCGATATTATGGCGGGCGGCGTGGAGCTGACCCCAGTAGCGGTTAAAGCCGGTCGCTTACTCTCTGAGCGCCTATTTAACGGCATGAGCGATGCCAAAATGGATTACAGCCAAATCCCAACCGTGGTCTTTAGCCATCCTCCGATTGGCACTATGGGCTTAACCGAGCCTGAAGCCCGCGCGCAATATGGTGATGATAATGTGAAGGTTTACACCTCAGGCTTTACCTCCATGTATACCGCCGTCACTAGCCACCGCCAAGCCTGTAAGATGAAGCTGGTCTGCGCCGGTAAAGAAGAGAAAGTCGTGGGTATTCATGGCATTGGTTTTGGTATGGATGAGATCCTTCAAGGATTTGGCGTCGCCATGAAAATGGGCGCCACCAAAGCCGATTTCGATGCCGTTGTCGCCATCCACCCCACTGGCGCTGAGGAATTTGTGACTATGCGCTAAGCGCATGACTCAAGTTTTAAATCAGGCTCAATAGCCTGTGAATGTTGCATTTTATCGAAGCGGTTCTGATATTCTCAGCGCCGCTTTTTTTATGTTCAACGATAAGCCATCAAGCCTATTTATCCGCTCTCAACATCCCACTCTTTCGCCCCAATTATCGGTTAAAAGCACAGGTAAATTTATCAGTATTCAAATCAATTTCTCTTACTTTATGCCAATCGAAAGTATGCAAACTGGGCATTTCAACTTGATATTTTGCTAATAAAGATCTTATTATAGTTATAGCACTAACTATTATTCGCTCTAAATAAATCAAGGAGGCATTATGTCAGCTAAGCATGCTGCAGATGAAAACCCCATCTCACAGATCATCCGTTCCAACCGGGAACGCCTGCATGGAACACTACAATATTTCTGCCTGTTCGCCATTCTAAGTACCTATCTCTTTGTCATTTTGAAACCGAGCTTCATTCAAAATAACAAAGCGTTAGGAGGAAAATAATCGATGAATTCCCTCTCTTACGTTTCATTGGCAATTTACTTTATTGCCATGCTCGCTATTGGTTTGTTCGCCTATCGTAAGTCGACCGATGATGTCTCTGGCTACATTTTGGGTGGCCGCCAAGTGAGCCCACAAGTCACGGCTCTCTCGGCCGGCGCCTCGGATATGAGTGGCTGGATGCTGATGGGCCTACCCGGCGCTATGTTTCTGGTGGGGTTTGAAACCTTGTATATCGCCCTCGGATTATTAATTGGTGCTCTAATCAATTATCTGGTTGTTGCCCCTAAATTACGGGTCTACACAGAGGTCGCCGATAACGCGCTGACTATTCCAGAGTTCTTCGCCAAACGCTTTGGTCAGGCCGATAACAGCATTCGTATTATTGCCGCCGCCATCATAGTGATCTTTTTCACCCTCTATACCTCGGCGGGATTAGTCGCTGGCGGCAAGTTGTTCGAATCCGCCTTTGGGCTGAACTACGATATTGGCCTAGTCGTCACTTTAGCCGTCGTGGTGTCGTACACTCTGCTGGGGGGATTTTTAGCCGTTAGCCTCACCGACTTTGTGCAAGGCTGCATTATGTTTGTCGCCTTGGTCTTAGTGCCTTTCGTGGCATATCAAGAGTTTACCAGCGCCGACCGCATGATGAACTTTGCCTATCAGTCGATCCCGCATTTTACCGACGCGATGCAAAATGTGACCCTGCTTGGCTTAATCTCCAGCCTTTCTTGGGGACTCGGGTATTTCGGTCAGCCGCATATTATTGTGCGTTTTATGGCGATCCGCTCGGTCGCCGACATTAAAACCGCACGACGCATCGGCATCAGCTGGATGACTGTCACCATAATCGGCGCCTTAGCGACGGGCCTGGTCGGTATCGCCTACGCCAATAAATTTGGCATGAAGCTTTCGGATCCTGAAACCATCTTTATCGTGTTTTCAGAGTTACTGTTCCATCCCTTGGTCAGTGGCTTCCTGTTGGCAGCGATTTTGGCAGCGATTATGAGCACGATTTCATCGCAGTTATTGGTCTCTTCGAGTTCGCTGACCGAAGATATTTATCGCACGCTGTCGAAGAAACAAGCGAGCGAAAAAGAGATGGTGAAAATGGGCCGTTACGGGGTTGCAGGTGTTGCCATTGTCGCAACGCTGCTGGCACTCGACCGCTCGAACAGTATCCTCTCCCTCGTGAGTAATGCTTGGGCAGGATTTGGCGCCGCGTTTGGCCCGCTGGTGCTGTTTAGTTTGTATAAAGCCAATCTCACCCATAAAGCGGCGATTGCGGGGATTATTTCGGGCGCGCTCACGGTACTCTTTTGGATTTATGCCCCCGTGCTTGCCGATGGTAAGGCATTGACTAGCTTAGTGTATGAGATGATCCCCGGCTTTGTTGTCAGCTGCACAGTGATTTATCTGGTGAGCAAATTCGATAACGACCCGTGCGCTAAAACCACTAAGCAATTCCATCAGGCCGGTCGTGTATTGGCCGAGGAAAGCTAAGGAGGCGCTATGACAGACTCTCCCCGTAAACGTATCGTCGTCAAAGTGGGGAGCGCCTTAATCGCGCCCCACAAGCAAGGTTGCAGCAGCCATTATCTCTTGGGTATCGCGCAGTTTATTACTTACTGCCGCGTCCAAGGTATTCAAGTGGTACTGGTTTCATCCGGCTCGGTTGCCGCAGGTTGGCATCATTTTGAGGGCCAAACTCAGCCGAGTGTGACGGTGAAAAAGGCCATGGCGGCTGCGGGTCAGGCGGATATGATGGCGACATGGAATAAGCTATTTGATTTTCCCACCGCCCAACTGCTGCTGACCCATGGAGACTTACGTAATCGCGAGCGTTATATCAGTATTCGAGACACGATTTTTAGCCTGCTCGAACACGGTTTAATGCCGATCATCAATGAGAATGATGCCGTTACCGCTGACAAACTTAAGGTTGGCGATAACGATAATCTCTCGGCCATGGTGGCGGCTGCGGCCGATGCCGACACCTTAGTGATTTGCTCGGATGTGGATGGGCTCTACGATCAAAATCCCCACGAACATCCCAATGCCAAACTGATAAAGCAAGTGACTGAAATCAATGCCGAGATCTATGCCATGGCGGGGGGCGCCAGCAGTGATGTTGGCACCGGAGGCATGCGCACTAAGATCCAAGCCGCCGAGAAAGCCATCTCCCACGGCATTGAGACCTTTATTATCAATGGCTTTAATGCCGATTCCTTTAGCCAACTGCTAAAGGGGCAAAATCCGGGTACTCTCTTTACCCCCTACGAAAAACCGATGCAGGAGCATTTGCATTGGATGACTCACACCTCGCAAGCACAGGGCGAAGTGATCGTCGAGGATGATTTTGACCTCGCACTCGATCAGCACAGCGAGCAATTAACCAGCGATGATGTGGTTGAAGTCAAAGGGGATTTCTCAGTGGGCGACACCATTCTGGTGCGTAAAGGCGATGGCACTAAGTTGGCGAAAGCCAAATCTAACTACAGCAGTTGCCTACTGAGTTTTATTACCGAGCAGGATGATCAGGCGTTTGCCAGTGAATTCCAGCAAAAAACCGGCCCCATCATTTCCGATAAGAATATCGCCATTCTTAAATCCATTTGAGTGGAGAAACTATGAGCCTAATTAAACAAATATCTGCCGATGCAGCCCATGCGGCCCGCACACTCGCCCAACTCGATGAGTCGTTAAAAAATACCGTATTACTGGATATGGCGCGCTCATTAAGGGAAAAAACCTATGAAATCCAAAGCGCCAACCTGATTGACGTGCACCGAGCGACTCAGGACAACTTAAGCCCCGCCATGGTCGATCGCCTCACGCTGAACCAGCATCGTATTGAGGCAATGGCGCAAGGAATCGAAACCATCGCCGCCCTGCCCGATCCCGTTGGGCGCGAGCGTTTTATTGGTAAACGCCCCAATGGTTTATCTATCAGTAAGATGCGCGTGCCACTCGGCGTGGTGTGTATGATTTATGAGGCGCGCCCTAATGTCACTGCCGATGCAGGCGCCCTGTGCTTTAAATCCGGCAATGCGGTGATCCTGCGTGGCGGTAAAGAAGCGCTACACACCAGCCAAGTGATCGCCAGCATTTTACAGGCGGTACTGACTGCCTATGGATTGCCTAAGGCTTTAATCAGCGTGATCCCAAATCCTGACCGCGCCCTGATGCTCGAACTGATGCAGCAGCGGGAATTTATCGATGTGATCATCCCTCGCGGTGGCGAAGGACTGATTAATTACGTCACTGAAAACAGTAGTATTCCGGTAATCCAGCACTTTAAAGGCGTGTGCCATTTATATGTGGATAAGGACGCCAATCAAGATATCGCCTTAGATTTGCTGCTTAATGGTAAAACCCAACGCACAGGCGTATGCAACGCCCTCGAAGGCTTGTTAGTGCATAAGGATATCGCGCCGCGATTCTTACCCCGCGCAGCCAAAGCACTGGCCGAGCATCAAGTAAAAATCAATGCATGCCCTCCGGCCGCCGCTTATTTCGACGCTTGCACTTATATGGCAGAAGAAGATTTTGGCCAAGAATACTTGGACTTAGAAATCGCCATTCGCCAAGTCGACAGTTTTGAGGTCGCCACCCAACATATCGCTAAGTTTGGCAGCCACCATACCGAGGTGATTTGCACCGACAATGAACTCACCGCGGCCCGCTTTCAACGCGCAGTGGATGCCTCAGTCGTTATGGTGAATGCCTCATCACGTTTTTCCGATGGCAGCGAACTCGGCCTCGGCGCCGAAATCGGCATCGCCACCACTAAGCTGCATGCCTACGGCCCCATGGGACTCGAAGCCTTAACCACTGAAAAATATCTGGTTTCAGGCACAGGGCAGATTAGAGCTTAGCGACTACGTCGACGATGTGATTAATTAAATAATAAAGCCCCAAGGTATTCTCCCTTGGGGCTTTATTTAAGTGCTCGCCATTGAAATAGAGCTTCATACTTCTTATACGGCTTTCAAATGTTTCGAAAATACCCAAGCGAGTTTGTCTTGATATAGAAAGGCTTTCCAATCACCGCTTGCAGCAAGCACATTAATACGCTCACCTTTTGAAAGTGCCCCCAGTAACTCCGCATTTTTCTTAGGTTGATTACGGATATTGAGCTTATCGATAATCACTTCATATAGTTGTCCATTCTCCAGAACGGGATTACTCACCATATCCGCGTTTGGCGATTTGAAATGGCTTGTCTCTTGTGATGCCAAGACGCTAGCACTTGTATTTACCGATCCGATACGACAAGTTTTGCTCCAAGAAATGCAAGAGTTGCCACACGGTTGACCCTTTTTACAGTTTTTGGCGTTGGCAATGGATATTGGATGCCCCAGAACAAAAACTAACAGTAATATCCATAACCTATTCACATTTAACTCCTTTAATATTCTTGCCTCAAAAGAAAGAATTACCGCTAGATTGCTTTAAGCATAGATTTACCGCCCGATGCCGCAGAATACGACTCCCCTCGGAGTTGCCGCAGGGCGAATAGGCAAATTGTGTGAGTGAGGTCATGGATGACCGACTAGCTTTCGCAGGTGCAGGGACGCATCCTTCGGAAGCGATAGCAAATTTGCCAATGAGCACAAGGGGCTTTCAACTCCGTTGGGGGCGGCAAGGGAGATCCAAGAGGGAATTGCTGTTGATCCCCTCTTGGTCGGGTGTGGGTTGAAGACCCACGACCTTGATTCACCTCGGCCGTAAGGCCGCAAAACTCAACGTAAATCAAATAGTGATTTACGCTGCCCCATCACACTGCGATTTCCCCGCTTGATAACAACTGGGTTGCCGTGGGCAGACGGCGCCGCGGGAGCAAATAAGCCGGGCATCATTTTTAATCCCGCGTTCAATCCAGTTGATATTCAATATCTTAGCCACGCTGACCAGATCGCTTTTAATATGCTTAGGAATCGCGACTGAGCCACCGCCAGACACACAGGCGGCTTTTAAATCATGGGCGATAGAGAGTGCATCTTTGCCTTGAGCCTCAATGGCCGGATTCAAATCGATACCGGCACAAAGCACATGGGGATTGCCCGCCGAGTCTTCGACCTTAATCGACTCGCAGCAGTAAATCCGTGGTTCATTGCCCACATTTAAAATCGAAATTTGCGCCGAGGTGCCGACCTTGGGCTCGCTGATCATTCTAAACACCGCCCAGTGCTGACAAGGGTCTTCCACCAGCCGCATATTGCCCCAAGGCAGGGGAATCCCATTACCACGGTAAACGGCTTTGAGTTTGCCCGGCGCGTAAGCATCAAAATAATGCCAATGGGGATAAGGCGATACGACAGTCATCCGCCGCATGGCGACCGAAGCCGACACTTGCAGCTGTTTATGCACCTCAATTTCGTAACCGTGGCGGTCGAGCAATTGTCGATAGGGCACCTTAGGACATAATAAGGCTCCGGCAAAAAAGCTGGACTCGAAGTCGCGCCACGCATGCAAAATATCCTGCGCGTTCAGGGTATTAGATTGCATCGTCACTTCTTCATCCATCTCCAATTTTCGGCCAGAAATCATCACACTCTTAAGCCCATCTTTGTTGTGCAATACACAATGGCCGATATGGGCGGCGAGATCGTACTTCAGCCGACTGGGGCGATTTTTAAGGACTTTATTGATGTAAATTGTGCTGGGTGGCTCGAAGAAAGAGGTCACTAACTGATGGGAGCTTACGCCGCGCTCGTCGATCACTTCCTGGGGCGTGCTATCTATCCATTTGATTTTTAAGCCTACACCCTTGGCAATATCCAGCATCTCCTCGAGGGATAAGGGCATACGTTTTAACCCAACCTCTTCGGCGGCACGTTCAAGATCGGGGAAATGGTTTTGATGGTGTTCCTGATGGGCGCGGATTAACAAATGGGCGAATTGCCGACCCGAGATCCCAGTCTGGGATAGCATTTCAGGAATCGCAATTTGCAAAATATCATTTGAAAACAAAAAGCTGGGTTCGAGCGCCATGCCGCTGATCCCACCACGGCGGCCCTTGTCCGGCGTGATGGCGCTCTCCTCGGGCACGTCGTCTAAAAACCAGTCAACGTCCTTTTGAAAAACCGTGGCAATCACGGCCAACATTTCGGCACTCGGCACGCGTTTTCCGCGTTCGATCATCGACAAATATGACACAGAGGGCGCACTGCCCGCATCGACGCGGATGCAACGTGCCGATAAATCTTCCATGGTTAAATTGTTACGTTTCCGTAGGTTACGTATTTTTGTCCCGAGGAAATGTGACTTTCTCATCAAGCTCTGGTCATTGCGCATTTTGTAAAATTCACATTGTAAAATTTTTATTGTGAAATTGTAGTAAAAAAAAGACTAGACTACAAATTAAGCAATCGAGGCAGGTTATCCACCTAGCACTGCTTAACGATTAACGCTGCTGGACAAGCTAAAGTGAAATCAAGGCCCTAATTTTTAAATTGGAAAGTGTAGAGGAACTAGCGATGAATATGTCAATTATCAAGAGCAACCAGATCCAATCGAATCTTAACAGCTTCATCGCCGAAGAAGTGCTTGCCGTCGCCCAAGTGAACGTGGCCGAACATGAAAAACTTGCCCAAGCGAAGCAGTTCCTCGACCGTCATTTCCCGCTGGATGCGGGTTCGCACCAGGATGTAATCAGCTATGTGGTTTATTACCAACACCTGCTGGCATTTTTTGCCGACGGCAGCCACAGCGGATTACGCCAAACCAAGCAGTTTGTTGCCTTTAACGGCACTAAAGATGCGCCAAGCGCCATAGTGTTACAGGACCAAGGCAGCCATGTAGAGTTATGCTTCGACCGCACTGGCATGATAGGCGCGCGGGATTTAGCGAATTTGGAAGATGTGCAAATTGAAACACCAATGGTGCAAGCGACTGAGCCAAAGGACACTCGCAACGCCACATCGCGCCACTGGTTAAGCCTGTTACATGCGGGAATGCCAAGCGCCAACGATATTCAAGACAAGTTATTTACCGCTAAAGATGGTGGTGACTACAGCCTACAAAGTATTGTTAATCTTTAATTTAATCCTACAGTTGGAGGAGATAAAGCCATAGGTGAGTCTCCTCAGCTTTCCTTGATGATCATTTCATCGACCCAACAATCAGTAAAACTGACTCTCAAAATAAATTAAATTGATTTTATTGAAGATTAATTCCATCGCTATAATACCCGCTTTTATCAGCGTCTCTGTTCTAACCTCGTTGCCATATAAAACCACGCTCCAGTAGTTAGAACCAAACAATCCGTCGCAAACCTAAGGCGTTATGAATTTTTCATCGATAGTCTCGCAACTTAAGCAACCCCATCGCCTTGTGTTTATCTGCGCCGCACTGCTGTGCCTCGCGCCTGTTATCTCATCCCCTATGGCACTTGTGCTCGGTTTTACCTTGGCCAGCCTAGGTTGGGTGCCAAACGGCTGGAATATCGCTGCCCTCACCAAAAAATTACTGTCCTATTCGATTATCGGCTTAGGCTTTGGCATTAATTTCAACGCCGCGATTGAGGCCAGCAGCCATAACCTAGGATTAATTGTCGGCTCGATTATTTTTACGCTGATCTTAGGCTTTATGGTGACTCGAGCCCTGAAGTTTGACCCGATCACAGGCCACTTAATCGCCTCTGGCACCGCCATCTGTGGCGGCAGCGCCATTGCCGCCGTATCGCCCGCCATTAATGCCAAACCAGACCAAACCGCCACCGCATTAGCCTGTGTATTTGTACTTAACTCGGTGGCTTTGTTTTTATTCCCCGCCCTCGGGCATTTGCTCAATATGAGCCAGTACGATTTTGGCGTGTGGAGTGCCATCGCGATTCATGACACCTCCTCAGTCGTCGGCGCGGCCTCTGCCTATGGTGATGAAGCACTTAAAACCGCCACCACCATTAAACTGGCGCGCGCACTGTGGATTATCCCTATCGCCCTTGTCAGTGCGCTGATCTTTGGCGGCGATAAACGTAAGCTTAACCTACCGTATTTTATCGGATTTTACTGTTTAGCCATCGCAATCGCCCATTGGCTGCCGCAGTTTCAGCCGCTCTACGACACGCTGTTTATGGTGTCTAAACGTACCTTGGTTCTGTGTCTGTTCTTGATTGGCGCGGGGATTACGGTGCAAAAAATGCGTGCGAGCGGCCCTAAGCCTTTGTTGCTGGGCGTGGTTCTGTGGGCGGCGATTGGGGTAACGTCTTTAGCTTATATTCTGTATTTTCAATAGATTGGATTTGAGTCTAGCTGATCAGATTGACGTGCTAATGCAGGAAGCTTTATTCGGCGTTGGGTTTTATCCGCCAAGCCACCCCCAGTACGCCTAAAAAGGCGGAAAATTCGATCAGCGAACGGAGTAATCCTGTGGTTTGCGTGGATGCAACCAAGGCAATAAGGCAAAACACAATCAGCAGCGAGTTTTTCAATTGCATCCTCCGACAAATTTCGAGGATGATCATTATTGTTTAGAACCAAAAAGCCAGCAAATATCAATTTTCAATAACAAATAGCTATAAAAACTAAGCCTGAGCGTTTAGCTTAAGCGGCTTTATGGGCGCTATCGGACTCGTTTGCCGCTAGTTCTTGGTTATGTTCTTGAATAAAATCCTCCATAAACCAAGCACAAAAGGTGTGGCGGCCATCCACGGCGGCCTTGCCATAAATGGTCGACGCCTGTTGGCGCACCGTTTTCTCTTTTGTCTGTCTCACTTCGGCAATTTCTTTAAAACTCAGCCCTTTAAGCAATAAAAATGCGACTTGCTGCTCGCTCTTGGTAAAACCCCAAGTATCAAACTGGTTTGCAACGGCTTGGCTATATTCCTGTCTGGCGGAGCGCATTTGAGTCGACATATTGTCGATTTTTTTATCGGCGTACTCGAGGCGTTTTGCTAAGGCTTTAACTTCGCGCGAGCGGCGAATTAAATCGTAACTGAGGTAGATGGCCCCGACTGCGGTGAGCACTAAGAGTATGGCTTCCTGCACTAAATGCCATTGCGGAATGCCTAATTGAATGTCGGAACTAATGTCAAAAAGCTTAAAGCACATGATCAGTGCCAGCAGACCAATAATGACAATATCCTTCATTTAAAACTCCTAAATAAAAGCAAAATCAATCAATTATTTTATGGGACATATGTACCATAGGCGGATTTATGATACAGGTCCCCGACGACTTTCACCCGTCAATCCCTACACTGACAGCATTGTTTAATACCACAGAATCATGTCATGTCTGTCAGTTCGTCTTGTATCAAGTTATGTCTGTTGACCAGCTTAGTCGGCAGTAGTTTCCTATGTCTTGCGGCGGAAGCCGAACTTTCCCAAGCGCTGTCGAGCAGCCAAGCGAGGTTGGCTCATATCACTTCATCGAATACCCAAGCGGCCAATTTAACCAGCTCGACCTGGCTCACTGGCCTGCCGAGCATTAGCTTAAGTCACCTCGGGAGTTTGGATAATAGTAACAGCTACGAGCAGGAACTCTCAGTCAATTTGCCATTTAAATCCCCCGCGCTACACAGCAGCGATAAGCAAATAAAACAGCTCGCCGAGCAAATTCATCAACAACAAACGGCGCTGCAAGGCTTATATCTCTCGGGATTATTAAGGCAGAGCCTGTGGGATTACCGCCAGAGCGAAGTCAAACTGTCGCAGCTTGAGCGTAAACAGCAGTTGCTCGATAAACTCCATCACCAGCAAAAACAACTGACCGATGCGGGGGAATTACCACTGGCCAACACCCTGCTGCTGGAGCGGGAAAGTGTCGATATCGCCTTAAGCCGCGCCGACATTCTGCAGCAACAAGCCCAATCTTTAGCCCTGTATCAACAGCTGACGGGTCAAGACCGAATGCCGAGCGCGATAGAAGAAACTGACCGCCCGCTTGGCAAGGGCGCCGAGACCTTAGCCCAACATCCCCTATGGCAATTGCTAAAGCTGCAACAACAGCAACACCTGCTGCTGATCCAAACTCAGCAAGCGGGTGAGCGCGATCCTTGGACCGTCTCACTCACTGCAAAAAATACTGCGGATACAGGCGTGGATGATCAGCAGTTAGGCATAGCCGTGTCAGTGCCCTTAACCTTGGGCTCGGCGCTGTCCCAGAGCGATTTGTCCCAATGGCAACAAGCGAATACCGAGCAAAGTCTCAATCTTGACCGCAGCGCCCTCGAGCTTAAAAACCAATGGGATCAATTAGTCCGCCAGCAAACTAACCTCGTCGAGCAACAGCGCCTACTCACCCAAGCGCTCGCCCTCAGTCGCACCATTACCGAGGAACTCGCCAAGGTAAAAGATCAAGATCAGGTGAGTTATGAAGTCTGGCTACGCCGCTATATGGAGGCGCTCGACACCGAATCCCGCTTGGCGCTCAACCGCGTCAGTTTACAACAACTGCATTCCCAACAACTCCAAGCCTTAGGAATTTCATTATGATGGCCAAGTACGGCGCATGCCTTCTCTGTTTATCCACGAGTGTTGTAGGTTTGGCACAGGCCGAAAGCTTAGCCATCAGCGCCTTAGGTAATCTCGACCTCAGTTACACCCAACCCCAAAGAGTCGCCAGTTATGAGGGCAGCCCACTGCCGGCGCAGGTTGAAATTCTCCCCGGCAATGATTACTGGATCAGCACGCCCGAGAACATCCAGCAGGTGCACTTTCTCGTCGGCCAAGGCCAGCGCGTCAGTAAAGGCCTAGCGATAGTTAAACTCACAGGGCCAGAAGTGTTCCACTACCTCGCCCAAGTCGAGGCCGCGGCTACCCTGTATCAACTCGCCAAGAGTCGTTATGAGCGCAACAAACCTTTGCTCGCCAATGGCAGCATAAGCGCCGAAAAATGGCGTGAGATCAGTCAGGACTATTTCACGACTCACCTCGAATACGAGCATATGCAGCACTTTATGGAGCGCGTCCACAGCACAGATGCGGCAACTGACTCCTTAGTGGTCGCCGCGCCCGTCGACGGTATCGTTAAACTCAATGCCATCAGCGGCCCTTATATGGCGGGGGACCAGCTGTTTTCACTGGTGCCCAATAACAGCATCCGCGTCAAAGTCAATGTGCCGACGGGCCAGTCCCACTCCCTGTCGGCCATCAATATTAATCAATGCCATATCGCGATTGAGTCACTGTCGGCGATTGCCGAAGGCGCCTTTGTCACGGCTTGGTCATCGGCGGTGCCACAGGAATGTAACCTGTTGTTAGGTCAGCAAATGACTGTGGTTCCCGAGTATCAAAAAGCCGTGTATTTGCTCCCCAAAAACAGTGTGTTTAGTTGGGAGCAAGACAGTCAAGTGTTCACTCTGTCCGATAACCAGCTCAATGCGCTAACGGTCGATATTTTAGGCTCAACCCCGGAGCAATATATTGTCGCCAGCGATCAAGACTTGAGTCAGCTGCAAGTCCTATCCCAGTCGGTTGCCGCGGTGAAAGGCATCATGCTCGGTTTAGGAGGCGAATAAGATGCTCACCTCTGTGATCCGTTTTTCGCTCACTCAGCGACTCTTTGTGCTGATTGTGGCGCTGATCCTCATGTTGGCTGGCGCACGAGCTTGGTTTGCCATTCCCTTGGATGCCTTTCCGGATATTTCCCCAACCCAAGTGAAGATCATCCTCAAGGCTCCCGGCATGACGCCGGAGGAAATCGAGGCCCAGATTACCGTCCCGATTGAAACCGAGCTGCTCGGCATTCCGCAGCAATCGATTCTACGCTCGACCACTAAGTATGCCATTAGCGATATCACCCTCGATTTTGAAGAAGGCACGGATATCTATTGGGCGCGCCAACAGGTGAGCGAGCGCCTCTCGGCGGTCTGGGACAGTTTTCCCGAAGGTGTGAGTGGCGGTGTGGCGCCCATGAGCACACCGCTGAGTGAAATCTTTATGTTTTCACTCGAAAACCCCAATCTTTCCCTACTGGAGCGACGTCAATTACTCGAGTGGGAAATTCGGCCGCTGCTGCGCACAGTGCCGGGTGTTGCCGATGTGAATATCCTCGGCAGTTATGCCAAGAGTTTTAGTATCAGCCCCAATCCTGCGGCGATGGCGGCTGCGGGCGTGAGCTTTGCCGCGCTGCAACAGGCGATTGTGGAGAATAATCACAACGAAGGTGCTGGTAAGCTCACCATAGGTACTGACACCATCATAGTGCGCTCCGAGGGACGCATCGATGATATCGACGAGCTTAAACAGCTAGTGATCAAAGCCGATAATGCCAAAGTCTATCGCTTGCAGGATCTCGCCGATATCCAGATAGGCCACCTTGCACGCTACGGCGCCGTCACTAAGGATGGCAACGAAACCGCCGAAGCTTTAATCATTGCCCTCAAGGATGCCAATACGGCACAAGTGGTTAACAACATTAAGGAAAAGCTGGCACAAATCAGCCTAACTCTCCCCGAAAGCAGCCAGATAAACACCTTTTACGACCGCGCTAACCTGATCAATACCGCTATCGAGACCATCTCCAATGCGCTATTCGAGGCCGTGGTACTGGTCATCGTATTGCTGGCGCTGTTTTTAGGGAATGTGCGCGCCGCGTTAGTGGTGTCACTATCGCTGCCACTGGCCGCACTGTTCACCTTTTTGATGATGGATCACTTCAATCTTTCCGCTAACTTGATGAGCCTCGGTGGCCTCGTTATCGCTATCGGCATGTTGGTGGACTCCTCCGTGGTCGTGGTTGAAAACATGGTAAATTTAATCGCCACTAAACAGCGTTTGCCGCGTTTGCACTTAATCTTTCGCGCCACCAAAGACGTCGCCATTCCCGTAGTCTCGGGCACGGTTATCGTCATCATAGTGTTCTCGCCACTGCTTACCCTCAGTGGTTTAGAGGGTAAACTCTTTACCCCAGTCGCCATCACCATAGTGTTTGCCATGCTGTCGGCGCTGGTGTTATCGCTGACTGTGATCCCCGTGATTGCCTCATACCTCGTTAACGAAAAGGCCGCGAAAGAACCTAAGGCCATCGAAAAGCTCAAGCATCTTTACCTTGGCAGCCTAAAGGCCTGCTTTGGTTGGCAAAAGCCTTTTATGCTCATCGCCTTTAGCTTGCTGATCGTCAGTCTCGGCCTATTTAGTCTGGTGGGGAAAACCTTTATGCCGACCTTAGATGAGGGCGACATCATTCTCCAGTTAGAGAAATCCCCTTCGATTTCCCTCGACGCCTCCATCGCTATCGATAAACAGATCCAGCAAACCCTGCTAGGCCAAATCCCCGAAATCAAACAGATGGTGGCGCGCACCGGCGCCGATGAGATTGGTTTAGATCCCATGGGACTGAACGAAACCGATGTGTTTTTAGAACTGGCTCCACGCAGCGAATGGCGTTTTGCCACTAAAGAGCAGCTTATCGATGCCATCCGCACTGTGCTGCTTAAATATCCCGGCGTGAACTTTAACTTTACGCAACCGATACAGATGCGTGTCTCCGAAATGCTCACAGGCAGTATCGGGGATGTCGCGATTAAAGTATTCGGTAATGATATCGAGACCTTAGGCAAACTCACCGGAGAGATAGAGCAACTGGTCACCGCCACTCAGG
The DNA here is from genome assembly GCF_022557375.1 of Shewanella sp. MM_2022_3. Lineage (NCBI taxonomy): Bacteria > Pseudomonadati > Pseudomonadota > Gammaproteobacteria > Alteromonadales > Shewanellaceae > Shewanella > Shewanella sp. MM_2022_3. Next base: position 33,643 of record NZ_JAKZGV010000004.1, on the reverse strand, counting down.
GCAGCGTCGACGTTAAGATGGCAATGATTGAAGGCAGCCCCTTTATCAATCTCACCTTAGATAACGAGCTGGCCCGTGGGTTTGGGATGAGCACTATGGAATTTGCCCGTTACCTCAAGAGCCAACTCGAAGGCGTGGTCGTCACCGAGGTGCTGCAAGGGAAGAAGCGCACGCCTGTGCTTATCGCCAATAATCAAGCGCAGATCAGCAACATTAACGAACTGCAAAATCAGCTATTGGTGATGCCGGATCATTCCCTAAAACGCCTAAGCGATGTGGCCGTTTTGAGCTATAAACAGGGCCCAATCCTGATCGAGCGGGAACAGGGAAATCGCTTTTCGGTAATCACCACCAACGTTCAAGGGCGGGATATTGTGGGCTTTGTGGAAGAGCTTAACAGCAAAATCGCCAAGGAAATCAAACTACCAAGCGGCTATAGCGTCAGCTTCGGTGGCGAGTTTGAAAACCAGCAGCGCGCCACCAGCAATTTGTTGCTGGTGATCCCCATAGCTATCGCACTGATCACTTTGATTTTATTCACCACCTTTGGCTCGCTAGCAAAATCGGGATTAATCCTCGCTAACGTCCCGTTCGCTATGATGGGCGGTATCGTCAGCTTGTATCTCTCGGGGGAGTACCTCTCGGTGCCCGCTTCAGTAGGTTTTATCGCCCTGCTCGGTGTCGCGGTGCTTAACGGCGTAGTGATGGTCAGTTATTACGAACAAACCAAATACTTATTTGGCAGCCTCAGGGAGCGAGTCGAACAGGGTGCCGCGCGGCGACTCAGACCCATTCTGATGACGGCCACCACCGCCATGTTTGGTTTGATCCCCTTAGTGTTCGCCTCGGGCCCTGGTGCTGAAATCCAAAAACCCTTGGCCATTGTGGTGATCGGTGGATTGCTCACATCGACCATTACGACCCTGTATTTACTGCCCATGTTGTATTTTTGGCTGGAGAAACGCCGATGAGCACGGAACAACTGCTAGTCCTGATCGCCCAAAACGATATTAAGGACGATATAGTCGACACTCTAATTGAGTTGGAGTTTTTATCCGGCTTTAGCTTGGGCAATATTTGCGGATTTAGCCGAGAGCACAGCCATTTCAATATCAAGGAACAGGTGGAAGGTTATCGGGAGTTTTGTAAGTTTGAGATTATGCACCCTGCAAGCCAGCAAAGCGCCCTGCTTGAAGCACTAGCAAAGGTCTGTAAACACAACCCTTGCCGTTATTGGATTATGCCCATCTATCAAAACGGCACGCTTTCCTAACGATAAAGGGCATACGGAACCTGCTGTATGCCCTTTGATTGACTACAGAATCGGTGTTGGACGACGCACTAAGTAACCACTGGCGATGGAGAGGATGCAATAGGCGGTAAAGAAGTAGAATCCGCTCTCAAACTCCGCCTTGGTCTTTAGCATTTCACCCATACCGCCCGAGGCATTACCCGCCAAAAAGGTAATGATCAGAGCCACCACAAACACATCGGCCATCGACCATTTCGCCAGCGCAGACACTAGATGATGAATACGCCACTGCAGCGCAATCGAACTCACGGTTTGTTGTACCAACATTAAGCTGAGTTTTACCGCAGGGATAATGATACTAAACAGCATCACCAGTCCTGCAACTAAGCCATTGCCAGTATTATATAATTCGGTGACTGTGCTCCAAATACTACGGGTTTGCTGCAATACTTGGACCTCACCTTTAAGGTTATTTAGCCCCAGCAGGCCACTAACCATATTCAACATGCCGCGGGCACTGTCGCGCCCCGAGTCTTCATCGAAACTTTGGGCAACCTGCTCAATCCCCTGTTCGGCTAATTTGGCCTTATTTATGCTGCCGTTAAGGCTCAAAATGGGCTGAGTTACGCCGGGAATTAACAACGCCAAAGACAGCAGAATAACGAGAATGGGAAGGAGAGATTGACGAACACTGTTCATAACTGAGCCCAAAGCAAACTTTCACCCAGTGTAAGGCTTTTGGCGCAGCGGGGGCAATGAATGGCACTTAAGATCTTGGTAGATATCAAGTGCAACTTGGGCAATCAATAAAAGGGTGATGGATCTATATCTAAGGAGCTTGGCGATACGCCTCGCTCAATGTGAAGGTCTGATTTAAGAAGGTCTACCATGGCGACTTCAGTGTAACGCTTTGCTTTTAGAGAATAAAAACACTTCACAATTGGATGTAATGCATCTCTATCCTTGGAGGTCCAAACAATACCAACTCGACCATCGGACAATTCGACTAAAGAGCCTACAGGATATACACCGATACAACGAATAAACTCATAAACCAGCTCTTGATCTAAGTGAAATGGCGTCAAGCTCAGTAAGATCTTAAAGGCGGCCGCAGGACTCATGGCCTCTTTGTAGCAACGCGTCGCGGTTAAGGCATCAAATATATCGACAATACAACTCATCCGACCGTGGCGAGGTATCTCATCTCCCTTTAATCCCCTTGGATAGCCCCGCCCATCTAATTTTTCATGGTGCATTAGGCAGATATCTTTACTTATCTGCGACAACCCTTTGGTTTCATTCATTATTTCAAGTGCATATACTTGATGCAACTTCATATGCTCGAATTCTTCAGGCGTGAGCTTGCCCGGTTTATGCAGGACTTTATTGTCAACCTTAATTTTGCCAATATCATGCAAAATGCCGCCCACCGCCATTTCTCTTAACATAGCGCGGTCGAGTTTAAGGTATTTACCGAAAGTAACGAGCAGGAAGGCGACATTCACTGAGTGCTCTAACAGATAAGCATCTTTAGTGCGCAGTGCTGACATACACTTTAGGGCGTCTTCATCCAACAACACTGACTCAATCATGCTGTCAGCAAGTGCTTCAAAAGGAGCGACTTCAATCGCTTTACCCTCGAATGTTTCTGAGAGTACTTTGCGAATGAGATCCTTCGCTTCGGTCAAAATGACCTTCGCCTGCGCTTGTTGCTTCTCACGGGTCAGTAGGGATTTTTTAACTTCTGATAGGCTATCGTTGCTGGCTTTACGTTTAAAACCACAATGTTCAGCCGAACGCTCCGTATCGACCCAAACATATTTGATGCCACTCTTTGATAATTTTAGAATCGAGTCCTTGTGCTTGATTTGTCCAGCATTTGCAATTGCCAACCGGCCCTGATCATTTCTGTCAATTGCTGTGACAAACATTCCCAACGTCAATTTCGACACTGGCAATTTGATTAGGTCAACCGATTCTGCCGACTCACTCATACTAGCAACCCCAAGGCATAGAGAATATTACTGCTATCGACTACGTAACATGCCGCACTATTGGGCGCACGATGCCGTTGTTTACTTCCTGGAAGTATAGGACAGTATAACGCGCATTCTATGCTGAGGAAGATAAAAGCACCATATGCTTTGATGATTAGCATCAAAGAACAAGACAAAAACCTAGTAGAATCCTATGCCATTACTCAAGAGCGAGCTAATCGTCTAATAATATAGCACTTTTTAATATTACACATTCGAAGCTTGCCACCATCCAACGGCGATATTGGCAGTTATAGCAGGAATGAAGATCATCATCTATCTGCTCATCTTCATCATCTGGAGCAAAATGAGTGCACAACCGCGCCGCCCGCCTTGCTTCTGAATATTGCTGTAAACCCACCCGAAAAATCCAACGTTCAGTCTCATATTCAAACAGTTTGAGTAACTTTTGATCCATTCCCACCTCAATAGTCCTGCAAGGCTTGCTTGCCAGCATTACGCCACAGCTCACCGTCCTTCGCGACTAATAAAACAAATTGATGTTCAAGATAGACAGCTTTTACTTTGCCTTTGAGTTGGACTTTTTCGTCTGCGGCCAAGCGGTATTTATCGGTACTCATCACCGCATCCAAGCCGGTTTGTTCGAGGATATCGGCCACAGGTAGCTCAAGGGAAACCTCTTCAAGTTGACCGAGTTTGATTTGGCCCTTCACTCGCCCATCATTGCCCATTAACCGCAATCCAAGCCCAGCCAAAGCACCAATCACACCTTGACCAGTACCACCGTGCTCAGTCAGATGAATCTGTAACTGCTCAGCAAGCTGATAGGCGGCCGCTTTGGTAATGACTTCACGCTTGGCTCTGAGCCCAAAGTCTATCAGCGCGTTCACATCATAGTCGGAATCAACATCCAAAATTGCAATCCCAGGATCTGCCTTAGGTGCAGATTCAGCCACCAGATGCGCGACCGCCAGACGATAGATCTCGGCCTGTGATAACGGCGACTGCAACGCAAAACACATAGCGCTATTGTGGGAGGTGTAAGGAATATCAGGATGCACAAATAATTGGTGCCGCGTCACAAAGGAAGCCTTGCCACCCGAGTTTTGCGCGAGCAAATGTGCAATTTCCTCAGCTATCTCGCCTGTGCCTTTAGTGCCAATGTCGTCGGTATCATCGATACAAATAAGCCAATTTTTCATCGGTATTCCTAGCAGTTAAAACTTGTCACGGTGGAGGAGGTCATGGGCCTTAAGCCTATGCAGCACGGGAGGCACCAGCAGGGCACCTAAGGTGGCAAAAAATCCGCCCTTAAGCACGCTAGCACCCCATTGGATCAGTACAACATCGAGCGCCATGCCCGCCAGCGCATTGGTCAGAGCCACCTTGACCGCCCAGGCCATACAGCCAACAATGCCTAAAATCACGCAGCGCCAGTGCAGGCTTAAGGTGAGAGGTAGCAACAAGGCCACCAGATCCATCGCAATAGCAGGTAAGATAAACTTCAATAAAATCATTGGGCCGCCCTTACCAACACCGAGCGCCATCGCGACTAGCCCTGCAACACCACCACAGGCAATCATGCTGCCAAAACGCCCAAGTACGCCGTAGCAAATCAAATAGAAGAAACTCATCAAAAACATGCTATGGCCAGAAATCCCGAGCTTAAGCCTTAACATACTCGTCAATGCCACCAGCAAAGTGGCGCAAAAACCAATAAACAGCGAGTCCTGCAAACTCAGAGGAAGTTTTTTCTTCATTTTTTGTCTCTCGGTGAGTGCCAATGGGTGACACGCGTACGCTTGCCAAAGTGACGACTCTGGGCCGCAACCGCCATCTGGCGAGATAATTTAAGTAATTGGATTAATACAGGAAACAGCACGCAATACACTAGCTCAGGCCAATTTTTAGGATTTCGCAGCGCCTTAGGGGTAATATGCGCGCCTCGCAGACATTGGATCTGGTAAATCTCGCGCACTTCGTCCGCCATATAGGGCAGTAAACTCAAAGATGCGGCCACCACAAAGGCCCATTTGCTCGGCAAAAATGCACTTAATACTTCGCCAATGCGCTCGGGCGCCGCCGTGATACACAACCACCAGCCGGGGATAGTCGCTAAAATAATGCGTCCCACCACCACGGCGCCTTGGGCGAGGTGATCAACGCCATAGAGCAATAAATAAAGACTTAAAGTAATCGTCAGTTGAATCACACCGAGTTTAACCACGCCCATAATACTGCCCCGGCGCGCTAAGCCATGGAGCACTAGCAAGCCATTCACGGCCGCCAGCGGCAGCAATAAATCGGCGGGCAATACAAAAGCGCAGGCGGAAAGTACGCAGACGAAAAACAGCGACAGCGCGCATAGCGTAGTTTCTTGCTTCTCGCGACTCCAACGCCGGCGGGCACGTAGTCGCCATCGACGACAACTAACCCACATAGCGCTCCTCCATCAGAGTGTCTTCCGTCAACAACCCATTGTGTAAACTGAGTTGCCGAGACACGGCACTATGCACGACTACTCTGTGACTACTCATTAAAATGGCGCAACCTTGCGCACTGAGGCGCCTGAGCAGATACCATACTTTGCGATAGTACTCTTTATCCATGCCCGCGAGTGGATCATCGAGTAGCAACACCTTAGGTTGCAAGCAGGCTAATGATGCCAAGGCAATAAGATGCTGTTGACCGTAGGACAACTTATGAGGCGACTGTTCGGCCAGCGCACTCAATTCGAGATCGAGCAGCATTTGCTCGGCACGCTCTTTAGGCAGTTCGAAACGATTCAAACTAAACTGCATCTCGGCCAGCACGCTGGTTTCAAACAGTTGTCGACTCGGCCTTTGCAGCAATAACCCTAACTCGGCGCCGTACACACCGAGTTTAGGTTTACGGCCTAGCACCTTGAGTGGCAAACGCTGCTTTAAGTGCAGCATGCCCGCGATGGATTTTAAGAGGCTAGTTTTACCCGCACCATTATCCCCCACTAAGGTCACTATCTCGCCGGCGTGCAATTCAAACCCTTGTGGACAGCTAAACAAGGGCTGACAACCATCGAAGCAGAAATCAAACGCCTCGGCGCTCACCTGTACTTTGCCTAAGTGATGTGTACTTCCCCAAGCTCTCACTGGCGCTTCCTGCACGGTGGCATCGCTGACGGTATATATCCCCTCGGATAAACGGCCTGCCTCTAATTGCCAATAATGCTGGATAATCTCGGCAAAGGCCGCCGCATTATGTTCCACTAACACCAATGCCATGCCTTCGGTAATTAGATTACGTAATACCGCTAACAACTCACTCACGCCATGGTCATCGAGCTGCGCCCATGGCTCATCGAGCAAGAGTAAATGCGGCTCACACACCAACTGTGCGGCAATCATCAAACGGTATTTTTGACCGAGGGAAAGGGTGCTGACTGGGGTGTCGAGCCGTAAAAACAGCCCGACGCGTCGCAGCGCTAACTGCACTTTAGGTAACATATTCTCGGCGGGGATGCCGAGATTCTCTAAGGCGAAGGCGACTTCGGCGCCCACTGTTTGCCTTAGTAGCTGGGTTTGCGGATCCTGCATCACTAAGCCAGTAACCAACTCGGGGTGACGCCAAATATCGCCCTCATGCGGGCGATTCTGTACGCCCGCCAGTAGATTTAATAGACTCGATTTACCCGAGCCCGTGGGCCCACTCACACAATGGCATTGGCCTGCGCCAATCGAGAGATTAAGCTCCTGTAAAACCGGGGCTAGCTGGCTGCCATAGTTAAAGCTGACACCGTCGAGCTCGAGTAATTTCATCTTAAATCTGCCAGTTCACACCCACGAAGAACTGACGGCCAGCCTGAGGCAGGGCTTCACTCTGGTAGTAGTTCTCATCCAATAGGTTAGTGGCACGCAGATACACGTCTAACTTATCGGTGATCAGCGGCTGCACTAAGTTGATATCCACTAAGGTGTAATTATCCAACGATTGCTGTTGATACTGGTTTTGTCCGTTTACCTTCACCTGAGTCGCATAAACCTGATCGAGGATACGTTCCACATTGAGGTGGACTTGTGTCTCGAATGGGAATTCATAGCTCATTTGCCAGCGCAGTTGGTGACGAGGACGGTATTGCAGCGCATCTAAGGTATCATCGCCTTCCATTTCTTTTGAATCTAAGTAGCTGTAGGAGAAGCTCAGATCCAAATGTTCAATCACATGGTTATTAATTTGAAAATCAATCCCTTTGAACTCATAGCGCCCCATATTTTGGTAGAAACCCGCAGTATCTTTGGCAATGTAGTTCTTCGCGTCCGTGTAATAACCGTAGAGCGAGAAGTCGGTGCTGGCGGGTAAGTTTTGCTCTAAACCCAACTCAACATGCTTAGACTCTTCTGCTTCTAAATCACGGTTACCCGATGATTGCGAGTACAAGTTCACCATGGAAGGGAAACGGACTTTACGTGCCACACTTAGGCTTAAACGTGAATCGGGTACCACTTGCCAGTAGCTAGATGCCATTGCCGAGTAATTATCATCCGTGCCATCAGAGGCATCGAGTGAATGGAAAGCTCCACCTAAGGTAACGCCATAGTTGTGCTCAGATTGATACTGATATTCGGCTGCCGCAGTATATAACCATGCAGAATCATTTAGGTTTTCAGCGCCACCAGAACCGCCACCGCTACCATTGCCGCCGCCAGAACCTGTTCCACCGCCGCTTCCAGTACCACCGCCAGAACCAGTTCCGCCGCCGCTTCCAGTACCACCGCCAGAACCTGTTCCGCCGCCGCTACCAGTGCCACCGCCGGAACCTGTTCCGCCACCACTACCAGTGCCACCGCCAGAACCTGAACCAGTGCCCGAGTTATTCCCCGTACCACTACCAGTATTGCTGGAGTATGTGTCCACTACAGACTTCCAGCTCTGCTCTTCAGCAATCACAGAGGTGGTTAACAGCCCGGCCTTATGAAAATCAGTGATCAGCTGTAAATTGACCCCTTGAACCACGGAGCGACCGTCTTGAGTTTGCGTTAATGCCAAATAAGTTTCATCGGCATAAGCGGCTTCTAAGGTATCGCTTTGATTGTGATAGCCAAAACCTCGCAGGGTAAAAGTATCGTCGAACTGATGGGCTAAGCCGAGCTGGAAGGTATGTGAATCGTAATCGTCGGTGCGCTCATACTTAAGTTTGCCACTGCCAGTTCCATCACGGGCAGGTTTGCCCCATTCGCCATTACGCAGTGCCGCGTTGGCAATCAGTTGGGTCTTATCCGATAACCAGTAACTACCTTGGGCATAAACGTTGGTGACTTCTTTATCTGAGTTGGCACGCAGTTCACCGTCTTGATATTTGGTCGGCTCGAAATCGTTCGACATCGGGAAACCATCGGTCTGTTGACGGCTAACACTCACTAATCCCTGCCAATCATCACCCGAACCTGCGGCGCTGATGTCGCCATTAAAGGTATTGTCTTTACCCGCTTCTACACGTCCAGACAAGGCGGGCGCAGTGCTGCCTTGCTTAGTAATAATATTGATCACCCCGCCGGCACCGCTTGGGCCATACAGCACTGAAGTCGGGCCGACCGACACTTCAACCGAGGCAATTTGGCTGGTTGGGATCACGCTTGGGTCGAACTGCCCATCGTCGGCACTGCTCATGGGCACGCCGTTTACCAACAGAGTGACATGGCGGGTCTTAAAACCACGGATATCGACCCTAGGGGTGCCATCACCACCCACACGGATATAAACCCCGGGCACATTCTTCAGCACTTGGTCTAATGTCTGCGCACCCAAAGCACGGATTTCGGCCTCATTGATGCTCCAATGAGTGGTCGCCAATTGCTCCGCATCGGCGCCTTCGCCATGGACGACAATCACTTCATTCACATTTAGCAGGGGATCGCGGGCGATTTCATCGGCGTGAGCCGTTAAACTGAGCCCAATCGCTAACGCTAAGGACGACACTCTAAAAATCGTTTGTCTGGTAATCATATTATTGTTGTCATACAGGAAATTTAAGATGTGCTCCCTATTGTGGTCTTAGATAATTCCGTCTCAACCAAAAAAAAATTAAAAACCAACCCAGATCGACTAATTACGGCAAATGGAACACGCCTTTAGTCACAAAGAGACAAAATGTCCAACACTGCCAACGGTATCGACAAAAAGACCCATCTTGGTCACATTTTTTTGCGTCTTAAAATGAGACTATGGTAAAAGTCACACACTCATGGCTTGCTTCTTGACACTGACGGCCTCGGCCTTTAATTTGAGCGAAAGATTCTTATTTACACGCTCTAATCAACTTGGTGTAAATGACTTTAAAAAGAATGCATTAACCTAGTTCATATTCACCGCTGAGAACCGGAACTTCAGCCACTACCTTCATTCCGTTATCTTTGGAGTTTTACTTGCCTGCTCATGCCCTGTCTGAAGACCTTAAGTCTCTCATCGACAAACTCATTCAAATGAAACAGGTTCCAGCGTCGGAGCCGATAGTGCAGCTATCTTTAACGACTGTCTCTATTCCTTTGATTTCATGGTTGGCGTCACAAACTCAGTATCCACGCATCTACTGGCATGGGCGTGACAAAATTGAAGAAGTTGCAGCCATAGGTGCTTGTAAAGACATAAAATTTGAAACTGGCGTCCAGGATAACGAGCTGGCCAGTGTTTACGAACGGCAACGTGTTTTATCTAGCAATCCAGACATTCGATACTATGGCGGTGTAGCCTTTGACCGCAGCATTGAATCTTGGCCTGAGTTTGGTAATAGCCGATTTGTACTACCCAGAATCGAGTTTAGACGCAGTGCGGATCAGTTTAGTTTGCGGGTAAATCTTAATTTTGCCGATAACAATCCTATCGATGAGATCGACCTTGCGATTGCCGCTATTGAAGCGGTTATGCCAGCACGCCCCTTGGCGCCACCCAATAAACTCACCCTAGTGAGCCGCCAAGATATTCCGGACTTTCCTCGTTGGAAAACCTTAGTCGAACAAGTCGTTGAGCCTGAATTTAATCAAGATACGCCCAAGGTCGTTCTCTCACGTTTGACAGAGCTTAAGGTTAACGAGCAAGTTGATCCTTGGATGGTATTAGCCTGCTGGCAAGGCCGTAACCCCAATAGCTTTCAATTTGGATTCCAATTTAGCCCTGAGCGTACTTATATCTCCTGCTCCCCAGAGCGCTTATTTCGTCGTCGTCGGCAACAATTGTTTACCGAGGCATTAGCGGGCACGACAGTTCGCGGATTAAATAAAGAAGAAGATGTGGCACTAGCCAATGCGCTGCTGGAAGACAATAAAAATAGTGTTGAAAATCAGCTTGTTCGCCGTCACATAGTCAATATGCTCACGCCTTTGAGTCAGTATGTCGGTGCAGAAGAAGCGGCCACAATCTTTAAGTTAAATCATATTCAGCATCTGCACCGCGCTATTCGTGCCGAGTTAAAGCCTGGCGTGAACGATTTTCAGCTGTTACAAGCACTGCATCCTACACCCGCGGTGGGAGGCCTCCCTAGAGAATCTGCAATGAAGTTCATTCGCCAGCGGGAAGGCTATATGCGAGGCTGGTACGCTGGTGCTTGCGGATATTTTAATCAAGATGAGAGTGAGTTTTCAGTCGCCATCCGCAGTGCATTGATTGAGCCAGGTAAAATTAATCTGTTTGCGGGTGCGGGCATTATTGCAGGTTCAGATCCCGAGGCTGAGTGGCAAGAGCTAGAGAATAAACTTGCAACGATAATGTCGATTCTGATTGAGCTATAAACATTTAACACTGATGCCGAAACATTAAAACCCCTTTGCTTTGGTCTCAGTGTAAAGCCTATCCTGCTCACCGGAGTCAATGATTTTTTTATGTTCAATATCAAAATGTTGCTTTAGCATTTGTCCTTTTTCGGTATTGGCAAAGGCAAAAAAAGTTTCTGCATTTAACACGCCTTGGATAATCACAAACGTTTGTGGCGCCCTCAGTTCAGGAATGAGCGCCCCCATATTCTTTTTGTAATCCAGTACTGCATCGATTCGTCCCGCATTTACACTATTGAGCATACTCAGCATGTCGCTACTTTCTTCGTAAAACATCGGTATGGAGGTCAGCATATTGTAACGATAGGCCAGCATGGCTTGGACTCTCTTATGGGATAAACTCTCCATCCCAGCCCAAGTTGCTGCAATTTGAGGCGTTACTGCGGCATCAATTGAATCAAGCTCAACGGCATTTTCACTCAGTAGGCTATTTTTCACATCGCCTTTGTACACGCTGAGAACCATATCAACCCGTCCGCTTTCAATCAGATATAAGGTACGAGCAAAAGGCATAAACTGCACATCGACCTGCCATTCCGGTGATGGAAAGACACGCCTGAGGAGATCAAAGTAGTAACCCGTCTCATCAGGATTAGCAAAACCTTCCCAAGAGGCTGTGACAAGATGCACCACGACCGGCTTATTGGGAGTCGCGAAAGCACATAAACTCAATAAGCTAACACACAAGGCGGCAAGAAATAATCTCATCGGTTTCTCCTAACATTTCTTAGAAAGTGTAGGACAATTTCGATCCCTATGCCTTAGGTTTGCGCAGTATTCGCGGCTAAATTGCTTGGAATATAAACCGTAAGCTTGCATCTTCAAACATGGTCACTATAATGGCGGCCCGATTTCAGCACGCTGGAACGGGATAAAATAACAGCAGACGATTTAGCGGGTTCCCTCACCCCGCCCTACACAACTAAAAAGGCCACATATGTTAATGTTAACCCCTGCGCAGCTTCGCCGCGCACTCCTGCTATTAGTGGGATTTCACATACTGATTATTTGCCTAAGCAACTACTTGGTACAACTGCCGTTTCAATTGTTTGGTTATCACACCACTTGGGGCGCGTTTAGTTTTCCTTTTGTTTACCTTGCAACCGATCTAACGGTGCGCATTTTTGGACAAACACCCGCTCGAAGCATCATCCTCAAGGCCATGGTGCCCGCACTGATGATTTCCTATGTTATGGGAGTCGTATTCCATCAGGGTAGCTTCCAAGGGATGGACTCCTTAAGCCAATGGAACACCTTTGTGTTTCGTATTGCGTTTGCCAGCTTTGCGGCTTATTTGATTGGTCAGCTGATGGATATCACTGTATTCGCCCGTCTGCGCCAGAGCCGTTCATGGTGGGTCGCGCCTGCGGCATCGACGATTGTTGGTAATTTAGTCGATACCTTAGTGTTCTTCAGCATCGCTTTTTATGCTTCAACAGACAGCTTTATGGCCGCCAACTGGCCTGAAATTGCCACTGTCGATTACAGCTTTAAATTGCTTGTTAGCCTAGGGCTATTCTTACCCGCCTACGGTGTGCTGCTGAAAGTGTTACAAGACAAGATATTGCAAACCAGCCCACAAAAATCATTTTCCTGATTAACCCAACTGGCCAGACCTGTTATAATTTGAACAGTTTTTATTCGGCCCCAATGCGTTTGATACGCTATTGGGGCTGATTTTTGTGAGAGAAAATTATGTATTCAATTGAAATCAAAGCAATCACAGCTCTGACTCCCGAGTTAGCCATACAACTCATCGAACTAAGTAAGCAAATTCCTGAGCTCGACCGTCCCTTGACGCCTGACACCTTAACGACACGGCTTTCAGGCAAGACTTGCTTGATTCTCCTAGCCTATGTGGAAGGCGAACTGGCGGGGTTCAAGCTGGGATATGAACAGGAAAAAGGGATTTTTTACAGTTGGTTAGGTGGCGTTGCGACAGACTTTAGACGTTTAGGATTAGCACAAAGCCTACTGGAATACCAAGAGAAATGGGCCAGCCTCCAAGGCTATAACCATATTCAGGTTAAAACCATGAATCGTTTCCCTGCAATGCTCAATCTATTGATTAGAAACCAATATTTAATTACCGAGCTAAATGCAGATCCCCAGAGTTTGATCAACCATAAATTACATTTAAGCAAGTCTATTGTGGCGGCATAAATATACCATAGATAAAAATATGCATTTTTTGCAATAAATAGCTTGCAAACACAATTGAGAATGATTATCGTTAACTTGCGTTCCAAAACTCATCTTTAACACCGATGACTGGTAATCTGACGTTGTTAAAGTGCTCCTGAGTTTGCAAGCACGACATTGCTCACACACTCTTTTGTGGCCGGATTCATCATCCGGCTTTTTTTTTTGCTTTTTATTCAATAAAGCTCTTTGAACCTTATACTTAACTCGCGCAGAATTTAGATTTCAGCATTATGTCCAGAAAAATGTAAGCCATCGTAAAGGTTGTTTTGTTGATCTTCCTTAGCCTCGTGATACAAGCCAATGGTGAAGATTGAGCCTTTACCTAATACAGAGCTCACCTCTATGGTGCCACCGATGCGCTTAATAATACCGTAGCTGAGCGACAGCCCAAGACCAGTGCCATCTTTACGCGTGGTATAGAAAGGATCAAAAATCCGCCCCAATTGCTCAGGCTCAATCCCAGACCCTTCGTCTTCAACCTCGATTTTGACGCCAATCGGCATATCTTGCTGCACCCAATCATAAGTGCGAACCCAAATGCGTCCCTTACCATCCATCGCATGGGCTGCGTTCACCACAAGGTTAATCAGTACTTGCAGTAACTGCGGGCGATTGACCTGAACAGGGCAACTGGCGTTCAGTTCCGTTATCAGCACAACTTCTTGCTTTTGAATTGAATGCCGCACTAATACCAGCATTTCCTCAATGATCGGCGTGATAGGGTGCATCTCTAAGGGAGCGTTAAACTCTCCCGGGCGACTATATTGCAGTAGGCTACGGATAATAGTGCTTATACGACCAACCTGCTGAATAACTAGATCAATTTCTTCTTTTACGACGTCGGCATTATCACCCAGCTCATAGCGCAGTAACTCCATATTGCCGAGGATAACAGCGGTCGGATTATTGATTTCGTGTGCAATACCAGCGGTTAACTCTCCTAGAGCGGTCAACTTTTCATTAGTCACTAACTGCTGGCGTGTCTCATTGAGTAAAGCGACGTTACGCTGTAGCTCTAAGGTCTTATCTTGCAGGCTACGAGTGCGCTCTTCGACCTTCATTTCGAGCTGTTCGGCAGCGGCCTGAATTTGCGCGTTGCGCCGCTGCAATAGATCGAGCATACGGTCGAACTGCTCGGCAAGATTCGACAACTCGTTATCCCTATCTAACCCCAAGGCACCAATACGCACATTGCGTCCAGACTGCACCGCTTGCACCACATGGTGAATCCGCTCAATCGGCTGCAATAAACTGTAGGCACCGCGGTAAACCAGCAATCCAGAAATAAGCAGCACTAACATCAGAATGGTACCTAACTCAATGATATTAAGCAGGTAGTTATGAATAAAAGGTGACTCCGAAAAACCGGTGTAAATCATCCCAATTCGTTGTCCACGGACATCTTCTAACGGCGCATAGGCAGAAATAAACCAATCATTGTACACAAACGCCCTATCGACCCATAACTCTCCGTGATTTAACACTTTTTCTCGCACTTCCTCCGAGACCAAACTCCCCAGCGCACGCCCTTGGGATTCATTCGGCTGTGGAAAAAAATGCAAAGGAACGTTAGTCGATACCCGAATATTATCGAGAAAAATCGTCACAGTACCAATTGAACGTTCGGGCAAGGTACCCTTGTCGTAGACAAGATCGCGGATATGATCAACGATGCGGGTGTCGCGGTTAAATAACACCCCGCCGTCGAGATACCATGCCACTTTGCCTTCAGTATCGGGGATCGGCAACAAGCTACGGCTGAGCAAACCACGATCCTCAACTTGCTTATTGGGACTTTGTGCCCGCAAGGTCGCTAACAGTGGAATACTCGCTCTTTGCGCTAAATCAGGGTCAATCCGCGCCAAACGTTCACGAGATAACACCATCAGTCCTGAATAAGGCAACATTCCACCCATTTTCGGTAAAATCTGTCGTAAATCAGGATCCGCCGCCGCTTCAGCCACACTGACCAGCCGCAAAAAGTCTAAATCGAGTTGCTGCTTTTGCTCATCAAGAAAACTATCTATGCTCGTCCTATGATCTAATGCACCACTGAGGATCGGCCTAAAATCATTCTGGAATGTCCATGAGGTCATCACTCTTTCTAGCTGTTTTTCTTGGCGAACTTGCACCTGTTGCAGGGTGTTTTCAGCCACAGCCAAATCGGCTTTGACCTTCATAAACAGTTGCTTGCCTGTGTAGCTGATATTCCAGTAAATCGTGATAAACACTAAACTCACCAAAGTGAGCAAAATCGGCAGCAATGTGAGGATCAAAATGCGATAACGCACTTTAGCCTGCATTTGCTGCCAACTAACTCCAAAAAAGTGAGTAAAAAAAGACACTTAAAACTCCTGCTCGTCGCTAACGTCAAACCACTCTTTATATTTGCGATCTAAGGTCTTGCGGGAAACCCCTAAGTCCCGAGCAGCCGCAGATTTATTACCAGAATGCAGATCGACCACACTCGTCACATGGTGTTTTTCCACATCTTTTAATGGCCAATCTAAAGGATAACCCTGCAAAGCCGAAGACTCGGTTTTAACCTGCTGCTTCCAGTACTCCGCTGGCGGTTTGCCGAGCAGAATACAGCGCTCAATCATATTACGCAGTTCGCGGATATTACCCGGCCATTCATGTTGTTGCAGCTTTACCATGTCTTCATGACTCCACACCACTTCACGCACGCCTAATTCAGCAGCCAATTGGCGGGTAAAATGGTGGGTCAATTCGACCACATCTTCCGGACGCTCACGCAGCGGAGGAATAAAAATATCCAGCACATTCAGTCGATAATAAAGATCGCGACGGAAGTTCCCCGCTTCGACTTCATCCATCAGAGTACGGTTAGTTGCCGCAATCACCCGGACATCAATATTGACTTCCTTCTCACTGCCCACGGGGCGAATCGCCTTCTGCTCCAGCACCCTTAACAACGCTGTTTGCATTTTGAGCGGCATCTCGCCAATTTCATCGAGGAAAATCGTACCGCCGGAGGCAAAACTAAATAGGCCTTCACGGTTACCTTTAGCACCAGTAAACGCCCCTGCCGTATGACCAAAGAGTTCACTCTCAAGCAGTTCGGGGGCTATCGAGCCACAGTTAACTGGCACGAAGGGCCCTTGGCGACCGCTGAGTAAATGTAATTGGCGCGCAACTAACTCTTTACCCGTGCCCGATTCGCCTTGAATTAATACCACGGCATTGGTCGGTGCCACGCGCTCTATCACTTGCTTCACCGACTTCATGGCGTCGCTACTCCCTATGATGGTAGAGGAATAGCCGATAGAGACTTCGCGACGCAACATCAAGTTTTCACGGCGCAGCAATCGGCGTTCAATACAACGGTCAACCGCCGACATCATCTGCTCGAGATGGAATGGCTTCATAATGAAATCTGAGGCACCTGCTCGCAGCGCTTTAATCGCCACCTCTAAATCCGCATAGCCGGTCATAAAGATTACATCGGAACGTCGACCTTGCTCATCTAAGGCTTCGTGCCACTCGATACCCGAACGACCGGGTAAGCGGATATCGACAATCAGCAAGTCGAAATGGCAGCGGCTACGTAACTGCTCAGCATCTTCAATACTGCCCGCCGTTTCGACTAAGGCGAATTTCTTCGAGAGCGCCTTATTCAAAAAGCTACGCATCCCCGGCTCGTCATCGACGATCAGGACTGAAACAGCGGAAGGAAGGGGCTTGAGGTTATTATCTATCTGGCTCATAGTGCTCACTTCTGGACATTTTGACTCAATTGCGACCAATTCTAGCATTGAAACTAGACGAATAGGTCACTATGAACCATCAGAAGCATGCGCTGGGACAATTTGTCTGTAAACTATTTGCTGAGCCTGGGATCGAGCTCACAATTTAGATCATGCTGTGAAGGTAAATGCACCATTATTGGTTTGGCATCCTATTTGCTTTCCATCGAACGCATTACAATTTACGGAATCTCCCACTCAGTAGGCAATTGAGTCGGACCCCTATTTTTCGCCAAGGAGTATCCATGCTAAACGTGAAATCCCACATGAAATCTTTACTAGGCTTAGTTGTTGCAGCCAGTATGCTCACAGTGTTACCCGCTCAATCGGCTGAAGTGATTAAGTTAGCCACCACGACCAGTACTGAAAACTCTGGTCTGTTACAAGAATTACTGCCTAAGTTTGAAAGTGCAACAGGCTATAAAGTACAAGTTATCGCCACTGGTACAGGTAAAGCACTGAAACTAGGTGAGCAAGGCGATGTAGATTTAGTGATGACCCACGCACCAAGCGCTGAAGCAAAATTTGTTGCCGATGGTTTTGGTGTTGAGCCACGTGGCATTATGGAAAACGATTTCGTCGTATTAGGCCCTAAAAACGACCCTGCCAAACTGCGTGAAAGCAAAACCGCTGAAGAAGCCTTCGCTAAAATCGCCAAATCTGGCTTACCTTTCTTA
Source organism: Shewanella sp. MM_2022_3 (assembly GCF_022557375.1). Taxonomy (NCBI): domain Bacteria; kingdom Pseudomonadati; phylum Pseudomonadota; class Gammaproteobacteria; order Alteromonadales; family Shewanellaceae; genus Shewanella; species Shewanella sp. MM_2022_3. The sequence goes on along the minus strand of NZ_JAKZGV010000004.1, from coordinate 15,946 downwards.
TCTCGTGGTGACAACTCTGGCACTCACATCAAAGAGCTAGAAGTATGGAAAGCCGCAGGCGTGACTCCTGACTTCAAAGGTTACACTTCAGTCGGTCAAGGCATGGGTAAAACCCTGCTGATGGCAAACGAATTACAAGGTTACACTCTATCTGACCGTGGTACTTTCGTAGCGTACAAAACGAAGTTGGACTTAGGTGTGGATTTTGATGGTGGAAAAACCCTAGCGAACCCATACCAAGTGATTCTGATCAACCCAGCGAAATACCCAGATCTGAACCACAAAGGCGCAAAAGCCTTCAGTGACTGGCTGATCAGCAAAGAAGGTCAAAGCATGATCAACAACTTCAAAGTTGAAGGCGAGCAACTGTTCAAGGCAACCTATAGCGAATGAACGAAGGCTGGCTAGCACTGTTACAGCAGGCGTTAAGCCTGCTGTTTTCATTGGACCCCGACGTTTGGTCCATCATTTCTGTCTCGTTTTCGGTTTCGTTCGCGGCACTTCTCATTACCTTAGTCCCGTCGATGGTGCTCGGTTTTGTGTTGGCGTTTGCCCATTTCCCTGGAAAGTGGTTTGTCACCAACTTAGTGCAGACACTGCAATCGATTCCCACCGTAGTGATCGGCCTTCTGGTGTACCTCATCTTGACCCGCAACGGCCCGCTTGGGGATTTAAAGTGGCTGTTTACTCAAGAGGGGATGATCCTCGGCCAAATGCTGATTTGCGCCCCAGTGATGATCGCCATGAGCCAAGCTGCATTCACCAGTGTCGATCGCCGTGCATGGGAAACCTCACGCACCTTAGGCGCCTCTTGGTTTAGCGCGGTCTGGACCGTGTGTCGCGAACTGCGTATGCCGTTATTGCTGGCAATTGTCGCGGCCTTTAGCCGTATTCTCACCGAAGTCGGCTGTTCTATGATGGTCGGCGGCAACATTTTAAACGTAACACGTAATATCCCGACGGCTATCGCACTGGAAACCAGTAAAGGCGATTTCGCCCAAGCTATCGCCCTCGGATTAGTGCTGCTAATCTTGGCCTTGATCCTCAACTTTGCCTTAGGTAGTTTACGCGGCAAAGAAACGCCAAGGAGCCATTAACTTATGACCCAAGCCAAACTGATCGCCCGTGACTTGGAAATGTCCTTTGGCTCGCGCTTATTATTCAAAGCCCATAGCCTAGAGTTGTGCCAAGGGAACGTCATTTATTTGCAGGGTGACAACGGCTCGGGCAAGTCGACCCTAATGAAGATCCTCGCGGGTTTACAGCCGCCATCTCAGGGCAAGATTGAAGTTAGCGGCTTTAAAAAGGACGCATGGTGGACACGTAACCCTTTGCTCGGCAAAGCCGTTTACCTCCACCAACATCCCTATCTATTCGATGGTACAGTCAATTACAACCTGACCTACGGGCTCCCCTTTGCGGCCTCAAAAACCGAGGCCAAACGCAGAATAGGCCAAGCAATTGAAATGGCCCAACTAGGCTCGCTATTACAAGCCAGAGCCAGCAATTTATCCGGCGGCGAAAGACAACGCCTCGCCATCGCCCGCGCTTGGATATTGCAGCCAAAGTTACTGATGCTCGATGAGCCGACCTCCAATATGGATAAGGACTCCCAAGCCTTAGTGCTGCAAATGATCCAACAGCTCAAACAGCAAGGGACGGGAATGCTATTAAGCAGCCACCAAAACTGTGCGCTCACCGCCATTTGCGAGCAGCAGTGGCACATTGCAGACCAACAGGTGATAACCTCCCATCAGCAAACGCCCACAAACTCCACACAGGGATCTTTATATGTCGTTGCAAATTGATGCGGTTATTCTTGCCGGTGGTATGGCACGCCGTATGGGCGGGGACGATAAAGGCCTCGTCGAGCTAAACGGCAAGGCCATGATAGAACACACTATCGAACGGATAAAACCTCAGGTTAAGGAGATCCTGATCAACGCAAATCGTAACCAAACACGCTATGCTGAGTTCGGTTTTACGGTGTTGAGCGATGAGCATACTGGGTTTCTCGGCCCCTTGGCGGGCATGATCACCGCTATGGGTCACACCCAAGCAGACTATCTGCTCGTGGTGCCCTGCGATTGTCCGCTACTCCCGCGGGATTTAGTCGCCCGCTTATTAACCGCCATTGAGGCAAACGGCGCTGAACTTGCCGTGGCCAGCGATGGGAAACGTGAGCAGCCGGTGGTGATGTTACTAAAGCCGAGCCTGCGCGAGTCGATGACCGCCTTTCTCGAAGCGGGTGAGCGTAAAATTGATTTTTGGTATGCCAAACATCGCTATGCCGTGGCGGCCTTTGCCGATCAACCCAATGCCTTCGTCAATGTGAACACGCCAGAACAAAAACAACGACTGGCAGCAGAGATAAACCAAAGCTAAGGCTTCAAATTTCCCAGATTAGAGGTGCAAATGAGTACTCCCTTCGTCAATCCGCTATCTATTCCCGTTCTCGGATTTTGTGCCTATAGCGGCACGGGGAAAACCACCCTACTCAAGCAATTGATCCCCGAATTAAATCAGCGCGGCCTGCGTCTGGCGGTGATCAAACATGCTCACCACAATTTCGATGTCGATATCCCAGGTAAAGACAGCTACGAGATGCGAAAAGCTGGCGCACGGCAAATGTTAGTCGCCTCCCATGTGCGTTGGGCGCTGATGACCGAAGATGCCCGCGATGGCGACCCAGAGTTAGTCCACCTACTCAAACAAATTGAAGCCGATAAAGTCGATATCGTCTTAGTCGAAGGCTTTAAAAAACTCACATTACCGAAAATTGAGCTGCACCGCGCCGCCCACGGCAAGCCGTTTATCTATACCCAAGACGACAATATTCTCGCCATCGCTTGCTGTGATGACACCGAGCTACCGAGCGAGCTAAGAAGACTCGACCTTAACAATGTCGCGCAAATTGCTGACTTTGTGATGGAATATGCCAATAGCTGGCAAGCCCCTAACCCCGCATTACCGTTCGCAACTGTCGATGCCTGCACCTTGGGCAGCGATAAAAACCTGAGCGTGAGCCAAGGGTTAGCGCAGATTTTATCCCATGTCACGCCGGTCACAGAGGTGGAAGACATAGGCTTAGACGATTTAGATTATCGCGTGCTCGCCCGCGACAGCATTTCGCCCGTGGATGTACCGCAGCAAACCAACTCGGCGATGGATGGTTATGCCTTCGCCTATCAAGATCCGCTGCCTGCAAGCTTCACCTTAGTCGGAGAGGTCCTCGCCGGACATCAATATTCGGGCATTCTTAAGGCAGGAGAGACTGTTCGCATAATGACGGGTGCGCCCGTGCCCGCTGGCGCCGATACTGTTCAACCTCGAGAGCTAGCTAACGAGGCCAATGCCAAGGTCAGTTTTGAAGGCCGCATTCAGCAGGGCCAACACGTTCGCCTTGCGGGTGAAGACATTGGCCAAGGCCAAGTCGCACTCACACAGGCCACGCGCCTAAGCGCCGCCGAGCAAGGCTTATTAGCCTCCCTCGGCCTTAACCGTGTGACGGTTTATCGCCGTCCAACAGTAGCCGTGTTTTCAACCGGGGATGAAGTCAGCCAACCCGGCGAAGCACTGAATCCAAACTGTATTTATGACTCAAACCGTTACACCATCAAAGCGATGGCAAAACGTTTAGGTTGTGACGTCATTGACTTAGGCATTATCGAAGACTCCGAAAGCGCTCTCGAAGCCACCTTAACCAAGGCTGCGGCGCAGGCCGATGTGGTGATTAGCTCTGGCGGGGTTTCCGTTGGCGATGCCGACTACATCAAGGCCGTGCTGGCACGCCTTGGCAATATCGACTTCTGGCGGATCAATATGCGCCCTGGTCGCCCACTCGCCTTTGGTAAGGTCGGCGATAGCCTATTCTTCGGCTTGCCCGGCAATCCGGTGGCGGTGATGGTGTCGTTCCTGCAATTTGTGCAACCTGCACTGCGTAAGCTCGCAGGCGAAACAAACTGGCAGGCACCATTATTCCCAGCGATTACCGATGAAACCCTGCGAAGCCGCACGGGCCGCACTGAGTTTATCCGCGGCATTTATCGCCTCGGTCATGATGGCCGGCAGCACGTGACCAGCACTGGTAACCAAGGTTCTGGCATGCTCAGCTCTATGGTCAAAGGCAATTGCCTTATCATCATTGGAGATGATGCTGAGGTGGTGAATGCGGGTGAAACCGTGTTTATTCAACCTTTTGCCGATCTTCTATAAGAGCCACTGAGTCCCTATGAGCCAACTTGTAGATGCCTTTGGCCGTCAGGTCGAATATTTACGACTCTCAGTGACAGATCGCTGCGACTTCCGTTGTGTCTACTGCATGACCGAAGATCCCTGCTTCTTGCCCAAGGACCATGTACTGCACCTCGAAGAGTTGGCTTGGATTGCCCAAGCCTTTACTGAACTGGGGGTGACCAAAATTCGCCTCACCGGCGGCGAGCCGCTAGTGCGTAGCGATTGCGATCAACTGGTGCACTTACTTGGCAAGCTCCCAGGGCTCAAAGATTTATCGATGACCACCAACGGCTCTAGACTCAGTAAGTTTGCCAAACCTATGTTTGATGCGGGTCTTAAGCGTTTAAATATCAGCTTAGATACCCTTAACCCCGAACTATTTACCCAACTGACACGCAACGGCAAATTAGCACGCGTTATCGAAGGCATTGATGCGGCCATTGCCGCAGGTTTTACGCGCATAAAAATCAATGCCGTGATCCTCAAACAGCAAAACGATCATGAAGTCATCGATCTGGTTAACTTTTGCCGCGACCGCAAGCTCGATATCGCCTTTATTGAAGAAATGCCGCTGGGTGAAATGGATGAACGCAAACGCATGCGCCATTGCAGCAGTGATGAAGTTAAGGCCATGATTAGCGAGCATTATCCACTACAACTCTCCAATAAACGCACAGGCGGACCCGCGCGTTACTACAAGATGGTCGATAGTCCAATTCACATCGGCTTTATCTCACCCCATAGCCATAATTTTTGCCACGAGTGTAATCGGGTGCGCGTTACCGTAGAGGGACAGCTATTGCTCTGTCTGGGTAATGAGCACTCCGTTGATTTAAAAAGCATTATAAGAGAGTTCCCCGGCGATATTGAACGGCTAAAAACCGCCATTCTCCATGGTATTAAGCGCAAACCTCAGCAGCATGTATTCGATAATAACGAAGTACAAATTCTGCGTTTTATGAACGCCACCGGCGGTTAACCTCCTCACCTCAGGGCTAGCATCTCAATTTTGCCGTGATACACTCATGGCATTAGTCCTATTTTTTGTGTCACTCTTCCTATGGCGCTTACTCGTAAACAGTGGAATAACATCATTATTCTTGCCTGCGTGTTTATCATTGGCGTGCTCACGTTTATGGATAAGAAAACCCAAAATGTGCCCAGTGATGCGCAACGGCTATTTGATGATAATGCCCCGCTGGCTCAGTTGCAGTTGGATGGTATTTGGCTGCACAAACAAACTTCAAACTGGGAATGCGATCCACAAGTACTCAACTGTGAGCAATGGGCAAAGGCTTGGCAAGGCTTAAGGGTCTCGCCCTTCAATGACGCGCCACAACCCACTGGCAAACCTCAGGAGCTGGTGATCCAAATTACCGATATTCGTCAATCACAGCGCTGGATTTATTTCCCCGATGAAGGCGTCCTTAAATCTCCCGCGAGCAACTGGTACTTAGTGCCACCGAGCTTAAGGACGGGTTTACAGCCAATCCTCGATGCGAAACCTGCACGTTAATCTATTGAATAAAAGAAGCCAATCATGCCGGAATTACCAGAAGTCGAAGTCACCCGTCAGGGGATAACCCCTTACTTAGTCGATCAAACCGTGGTTGACCTCGTTGTGCGGAACGCCTCACTGCGTTGGCCCGTTCCCGAACTTGCCAAACAGATCATCGGCCAAACCATACGCCAAGTGCGCCGCCGTGCTAAGTATCTGCTCATCGATACCGATGCCGGCACCAGCATAGTGCACTTGGGAATGTCGGGCAGCCTAAGGATCCTGCCCCACGACACGCCAGTGGAGAAGCATGACCATATCGATCTCGTTCTCGCCAATGGCCGCATTCTGCGCTTTAACGACCCAAGACGCTTCGGCGCTTGGTTATGGTGCCAATTGCCAGAGGAAGCCCATCCGCTGCTGGAAAAACTCGGGCCAGAACCTCTGACCGATGCCTTTAATGTCAATCAGTTAGCTGCCGCACTGGCGGGCAAGAAAAAGGCCATCAAACTCTGCCTGATGGATAATCATATTGTGGTGGGTGTGGGAAATATTTACGCCAACGAAGCACTGTTTGCCGCAGGGATACACCCCGAGGCGGAGGCAGGCAAGATAGATATTGAACGCTTAATGGTACTGGTTGCTGAAGTGAAACAAATCCTCGCACACGCCATCAAGCAGGGCGGCACCACGCTTAAGGACTTCACCAATGCCGAGGGTAAACCCGGCTATTTCGCCCAAAAGCTGCATGTTTACGGCCGCGGCGGCGAAACCTGCACTCAGTGCGGCAATCTACTCAGCGAAATCCGCCTTGGTCAACGCAGCACAGTGTTTTGCAGCATCTGCCAGACGCGTTAATCTCGCTCATAAAAATGCCTGCTATTGCAGGCATTTTTAGCTTCTTCGATATGGTGTTTGATTACTCTTTTAACCAACGGCCAGGATGATCGGTAAAGTAACGGTACTCACGCTCTGGCGCTTGGCACTGAGGCTTAAGTTCCGCAGCGGATAACAAAATCCACTCGTCACGGTGGGCAATCCCCATACTCTTACCGCCTTTAATATCGAAACAACTCAGCTCGGCACCGCTAGGTGCTAGCACATAACGCTGTTTGTTCTCCAGCATCCATTGCCACGCGTTACGCTCCTGCTCTTCTACTGGCGCGAGATAACTAAAATGCGTCACACTCATGGGCGAGAACAGAATAAATTGCTCTTTAAAGTTTACTAACCCAAGCTCGGCATCCTCACCTATCACTTCGGCGGTATGTAGCATCAGGCTTCTGGGGGTGCGCATTTCATCAAGCATAGCGTAACCCCAAGTGCTCACCAGCACCCAGCCCAAGGCTGAAACTAACCCCACTTTCACCAGTGCAAACTGACGACGCGCCAGCCACAGCAAGGCACACCAAAGCACCCCGAGCAAAATAAATAAGTAACTAATGCTAGTGAGATCATCGGTATAATCCGCCAGCGCTTTGACAAGTGCAGGGTGATGGATAAATGCCAGCACGCCGGCCACTAACACGAGTGCGCCCAAGAACCACAGCACACCAGTGACCAGTTTTTCAAACCAAGCTTTGGGTGAAACACTCGTTAATACCGCTGACGCCGCCAAGGCCAACATAGGTAATGCGGGCAGAATATACACGTTGCGCTTGCCCGGGCTGATACTGAAAAACAGCACCACGAGCCCGACCCAAATCAGCAGAATCGCGATGGTGGGATCGGCCTTCACCTTTTGCAGCCACTGTTTCCAATAGGCGACCACCAGCAACGAAATCGGGAACCACATCCAAGGGATCACGCTCAGCACGAAGAAATACCAAGGCTTGATATGGTGCCAAGCATTGACGTAACGCTCGCCCGTTTGCTTAAACAAAATGTTATTTTGATAGGCCACCATCTCGGGAGTGCCATGGGCTTGAACCGTCATCACCATTGGCACTAACCAACAGGCAATCACGGCCAGCATGGCCAACGGCCCCGCGAGGCAAAGCCAAGTTAAGCGCCCCTCAAAACGGGTCTTATCTTTGAAGGCGTAAATCCCAATCGGAATGAGCAACAATAGGGGCAAAAAACCAACCCCCTTAGTGATCACCCCAAGCCCCATAAATGCCCAACCGATAAAATACCAATGCCACTTAGGCCCAAGCATAAAATGTCTGATTAATCCGTAACATCCCACGGTTATCCAACACATCACCATGGCATCTATCTGGGCATTTTTCGCCTGCATTAAAAATTGCGGCACGATGAGGAGCAATAAAGCGGCGTTGCGCCCAACCCGCACATTCCACAATCTGGCACCCAAATCATAGACAAGGAATACCGTCAGCAAGCCACAGAGGGCATTGGGGAGTAAAAAGGAGAATTTTAACGACCCCGTTAGTTGATAAAACAGGGCAATCGCCCACATAAATACTGGTGGTTTATCGGGATAATATTCCCCGCCCCGGGTAGGGAATAGCCATTGACCCGAGGCCACCATCTCCCGCGCGACCTCAACAAACCGCGGCTCGTCGGCTGGCCAAGGGGAACGAAAACCAATGCCAACCAGCAAGATCAGCAAACTCATCAACAGCAGCGGCCAGAGTACTTGGTAATAATCTTCGCTATTGAAACGACGATTCAATGCATCCATTCCTAATCCCTATTTAGTGTTCCAATTCATCCACCTGCTTACGCAGGCTAGAACGGTAAAGGTAAGCACCGATAAGACTCGAGATAATAAACAGCCCGATACTGATCCCCAGTTGGTTATGATCAGACAAGCCAATACCCGCACCCGCAAAACTAAAAATCAACATCTGCGGTAAATAACCCAGCATACTGCCAAATAAAAATCCCCCGGGGGAAATATGCGTCGCTCCCGCAAACAGGTTTGTCAGCAGATTACTGCCTACGGGCAACAGGCGGATCATTAAGACTTTTAACCAAGTCCGATGAATGATCAGCGCCTCAAATTTTTGCAAGCGATGGCCAAAACGTCGCTGGAGGCTACTGCGTATCGTCAATCTCGCGGTATAAAACGCCAGCACACAGCCAAGCAATGCCGCTAAGGTGGAAAATAAGCCACCATAAATACCACCTAAAGCAAAACCAAACACAAAGGCGATCACCTGCCTTGGTCCACCGACAGCGGTAAATAGTGCGCCCACGGCTAGTAAAGCCATTAACGCATAGTTTCCTTCCGCTTTAATAAAGTGCGCCACCCAATTGCTATCGGTCACATGCTCGAATAACCCTTGCTGGGCCGCAAACATTAACACCAGCAAAATAAAGACGATAAACACCGCCTTATAGAGTCGCTTCATCTTAATCGTGCCAGCGGGTTTCGCTACGGGCGACCTTAGCGATTTTCGCCCTGCGACCGAGCCACATGACGCCCATGATGTCGACAATCCCGACCCAGACCCGATTCCAAGCGGTATATTTAGACACCCCAACTTGGCGATCTCTATGATTCACCACAGAAATAAATACCTCTCCCCCCATGCGGCGCACGAGTGCAGGGATATATCTGTGCATATGGTCGAAGTAAGGCATACGAAGGAAGGTTTCACGGGGGAAGAGTTTTAGGCCACAGCCGGTATCGGGTACGCCATCGTGTAACAGTGCATCACGCACTTTATTAGCAAAGCGGGACTGGAATCGCTTCCACGCCGTGTCTTTACGGTTTTTGCGGTAACCGGCAATACAAAAGTGTTCGGCATGTATTTGCGGCAGTTGTGTCAACATGGCGGGAATATCCGCAGGGTCGTTTTGCCCATCGGCATCTAAGGTAACGATGTATTTACCGCGGGCATGTAAAACGCCTGTAAATATTGCGGTACTTTGGCCAGTACTGCGCTCGTGACGAATAGCTTTTGCGTTGCACTGCATCAGTTCAGCGGTATCGATGACTTCACCAAAAGTGTCATCTTGGCTACCGTCATCGACGACCAGAATTTCAAACTCAGTCATCCCTTGCAGGGCTTGGCATATCTCTTCCATTAATGGGCCAATATTGCCCACCTCATCTTTTGCGGGGATGACAACTGAAATCACATTAATACTCCAGCGTTTATGACCATAAATACGGTAACATAGGATTGTTGCAAAATAAAAATCTGCATTGATAGGATGTTATGAATTAAACCGTATGCAAGACCAGCATTGTATAGGCGTAAAATGCAAGAAAAGAGTACTTAATTTGGAACTGTGGATTTCATCGAAATGACATATTTTATCGCCACAGAAAATGCTAGGTTAGATAACTACATGCCAAACTTTATTGAATCTATGAACATAGTTGTGGTTGGAATGGGCTATGTCGGCCTATCAAATGCGGTGTTGCTCGCGCAGCAAAACCAAGTGACTGCTATTGATCTGATGCCTGAACGAGTCAAATTGGTCAATGACCGAAAATCAACCGTCGCGGACAACCTGATTGAAGAATACCTGTGCAATAGTGTCTTAAATCTGCGCGCCACGATGGACAAAAACGCAGTCAAAGACGCCGATTTTGTCATTATTGCCACCCCGACTGACTATGATCCGCAAACCAACTACTTTAATACTCAATCGGTCGAAAATGTCGCCAAGGAAGTCCTCGCCCTGAATCCCGACACGACGATTATTATTAAATCGACTGTACCCGTCGGCTTTACTGCGAGTTTGAGAACCAGATTAAATAGCGAGAACATTCTGTTCTCACCCGAGTTTTTACGCGAGGGCCAAGCTCTTTACGATAACCTTCACCCCTCTCGTATCATTGTGGGTGAACGTTCAGTTCGCGCCCAAACCTTTGCAACCCTTCTTGCTAATGCGGCGATTAAACAAGATATTCCGATTTTGCTCACCGACAGCACCGAGGCAGAAGCGATAAAGTTATTTGCCAATACATTTTTAGCCATGCGCGTCGCCTATTTTAATGAGTTGGACACCTATGCTGAAAGTCGTGGACTTAACACCCGCCAGATTATCGAAGGCGTATGTTTAGATCCGCGCATCGGCGATTACTATAACAATCCCTCCTTCGGTTACGGTGGTTACTGCCTGCCAAAGGATACTAAGCAATTACTCGCAAACTATAACGATGTGCCCAACAATCTGATCAGCGCCATTGTCGATGCTAACACTACCCGTAAAGATTTTATTGCCGATGCCATTATCCGTAAGCAGCCTAAGCGAGTGGGGATTTACCGATTGATCATGAAGTCAGAGTCGGACAACTTCCGAGCCTCTGCGGTGCAAGGTGTGATGAAACGCATTAAAGCTAAAGGGATTGAAGTCGTGGTCTATGAACCAGTCTTAAAGGAAAACGAATTCTTTAAATCAACCGTTATCCGCAATTTAGAAGAATTTAAAGCCATGTGTGATGTCATCGTCACGAATCGCATGGCCAGTGAACTCGAAGATGTTGCCGATAAGGTTTACACTCGAGATCTGTTCCATCACGACTAAGCGTCCCCAACACCAAGGTTTACCATGAAATACTTAGTCACAGGCGCGGCAGGGTTTATCGGCGCCAACGTCAGTAAGCGCCTCTGCGCAATGGGCCATGAGGTGGTCGGGATTGATAACCTCAATGACTACTATGATGTTGGATTAAAACTCGCACGGCTGGCACCACTCGAAGCGTTAAGCAATTTCCGTTTTATCAAACAGGACTTAGCCGACAGAGAAGGCATAGCAACACTATTTGCGCAGCAGGGTTTCCAACGTGTTATCCATCTCGCCGCGCAGGCTGGAGTGCGCTACTCCCTCGATAATCCCCTCGCCTATGCCGATAGCAATTTAGTCGGACATCTCACGATATTAGAGGGGTGTCGCCACCATAAGATTGAGCATCTAGTGTATGCCTCTTCATCCTCTGTCTACGGCTTGAATCAAAAGATGCCATTTTCGACCGAGGATAGCGTCGATCATCCGATATCCCTGTATGCGGCGACCAAGAAAGCCAACGAGTTAATGTCGCACACTTACTCGCATCTCTATCAGTTACCCACCACAGGCCTGCGCTTTTTTACTGTGTATGGCCCCTGGGGACGACCCGATATGGCCTTGTTTAAATTCACTAAAGCGATACTCGCCAGTGAAACGATTGATGTGTATAACCATGGCGATCTCAGCCGTGATTTCACCTATATCGACGATATCGTTGAGGGCATTATTCGGGTACAAGATAAGCCACCTAGCTCAACTCCTGACTGGCATATTGAAACAGGCACACCCGCCAATAGCAGCGCGCCCTATCGCGTATTCAACATAGGTAATGGCAGCCCGGTGCAATTGCTCGACTTTATTACCGCACTCGAGCGCGCGCTTGGCATCGAGGCGAAAAAGCAATTTTTACCCATGCAGCCAGGTGATGTGCATTCCACTTGGGCCGATACCGAAGATCTATTTAAGGCCGTGGGATACAAACCCCAAGTCGATATCAATACTGGGGTGAGCAGATTTGTCGAGTGGTACCGCGCGTTTTACGCAAAGTAAGCTCTCTGAGAAAATAAAGAGTCCTGCTGATTAGCAGGCCTCTTTATTGGATTAGCGCTTAAAAACGATATTCAAAACTGCTAAAGAAAGTCGCATTAGTATCGTTTTCTTGTACATCAAATTCCGATCTCGAGACTGTGCCCCCCAAACTCCACATGCCCTTCCACACCGGCATACGATAGGAAAGTTCCAGCATCAGTAAGTCTTCCTTCGGTGGCTGTGGCGCCCATGTGGTCGCCACGTTGGTGCCGTCTTTATTCAACTTGGCATAACGCAGTAGCGAGGTAAAACCGCGACTGTTATGGAACTGACCAACCAAACCAAACACAAAGACTTGAGCATCGCTATCATAGGTCGAGCCTAAAGCTCTGCCGTAGTAACGCGCTCCACTGAGGTAAACAGGATCTTCATAGAAACAGTTAGGCTTGCCATCACATTCGACAAAGGTATCCGAGTATTCCATAAACAGCTTGAACTGTTTACCTGATGTGCCGAAATGAGTATCTATACCCCAGAGTGAGCCGCAATCGCTGCCGTTTTCGCAGCTGCGTTCAAGGTACAAACCAACGGGAATATCTTGCCAAGTATCTGCATAGCGTAAATCGATGCTCTGAGTTCTATGGCCCGCGTCACGACGTTGTTCGGCAAGACAAGAATCTGAACCGTCGATACAAACAGCATTGCCCGCCACCGAATCCCACCAGGAATCGAAGTCGCAATTTTGCCCTTCACCGCAAAAGAGTGTCGACCAAGACAGACCAATTTCTAGCTGCTGAAGGGGTTTGGCGGTGAAACGCATATCCCATTCAGCCGTTTTAGGCACGGCACGCTCTTTTTCAGCCATGCTAAAACCGGTCTTGAAGGTCCAAGGACCAATCCAAGATAACAATGGCGTTTCGAAGGCGGCGGCATTATTGCGGCTGAGCGACAGTGACTGCATAGGACGCGCGTTATTAGAGCGATGGAGTGATGAATCGAATCCTGGGCCCCACCATTGCTCAACCGTACCTAAGGTGGCAATCCAGTTCCCCATGATCACCGCAAAATAAGACTCATCGAGGCGGAAGTTCTTGTTATCTTGCGGATCATACGTCTCGGCAACTGTGGTTTTATAGGCCACACGTGAGCCTAAATATTCGTAGGAGGCTTTAACCTCGCCCTTTTCACGGTAGTCGGAGCCATAATGCTGGAAGCGAGCAGGATCGGTCGCCCCCGAGAGTTTAACCCTAGCATTGCCGCGATTATCGACGGCATTTTGATAGTAAAAGTTAACTCGGGCAAAGGCTTGCACTAATCGGGGAGACAATAGCTCGGGTTCGACTTTCGCTAAGTCACCACCAATTCCCGACCACATCAAGGGAAAGGTATTCACAGGCACACGGATCACGCCCGCATCGGCTAGTGCTTGAATATCGGCTCTTAAATAAATGTCCGAGGCATCCACCCAAGGGGCGGCAGCAACGGAAGCAGAAAACAGTAAACCAGATGCAACGCTAGCAGCGAGGATAGTGGGGGTCAAAAAAGCCTTCATAACATCCTTTTCATTATCATCGCGAGGCTTGATGCCTCAAAGGTTTTATAGAAATACTCAGCCTTATCAGGCTTTTGCGAGGTTAAGCTTGGCGGTCAACGCGCTTGCTACCTCAGGGTGTACAAATTGACTCACATCACCGCCATGCAGCGCGACTTCCTTCACTAGGGTGGAAGAAATAAAGGAATTTTCTTCGGCCGGTGTTAAAAACACGCTCTCAAGATCTGGGCTTAATCTACGATTCATATTGGCCAATTGGAACTCATACTCAAAGTCAGACACTGCACGCAAACCACGCACCAGCACGCTCGCACGCTGTTCCTTGGCAAAATCCACCAGCAAGCCCGAAAAACCAACCACTTCGACATTATCCAAATGCGCAGTGACACGATTCACCAGCTCAACGCGCTCCTCGAGGGTAAATCTAGGTTGCTTGGATGGATTGGCTGCAATACCAATAATCACATGCTTAAACAACTTAGCCGCACGCTCAATCAAATCGGCATGACCATTGGTAATGGGATCAAACGTCCCAGGATAAATTGCTCTTGTATGCACTTTGCTGGCTCGACTCAGATAAATACCTAAAAATCATTGCCGCCAGTCTACTCGTTTTAGCCACTTGAGTGAATCTTCCAGATAAAAACCACCCAAAATCCTATTAAAAATTGAAATACTGGCAAGAATTCCTCGGATTAAGCCCATGTAAAGGCATGAACTGATATAATGCCGACTCGCAATATATTGGATTAAGTAGGCAATGGTTTTCATCCAACCGAGGAGGATTAAAACCATACTGCAACCGATTAAGTCCACGTAATCAGAGCACTTATATGAAAAAAATCGCCATTTTTTGCCATAACTTTTTCTCGAATGGCACGGTCAAAATTGCCTTATCTCAGGCCGAAGTGCTGCAGGAAGCCGGGCAAGATGTTCACCTCTTTGTGTTCCATAAAGAGGGAGATTTTATGCCGCCAGAAAATGTGACGATTCATTACCTGTATGACGCCGGCCAAAAGCCAAGCCTACAGGAACAAAGACAACGCCTGAAGGCCAAGGTGGCCGAAGCGGAACAATCGGGTAAGTTCTCGCTATTTTTAAGTAACTCGACCGACTGCGATGTCGTTGTATCGGGTTGCGACTTCGAACCCTGCTACTACTTTTGCCACTGCGCCCTTAAGCAAGAGCTATTGATGGAATTAAAGCGCGGTCCAGTGCATTTCTGGCGCCGCTGGAAAAAAGCCAAGGCACTGATAGGCAAAAAAATCATCACAGTTTCCAATGGCATCGCCGATGAGCTCAGAGCCACTTCCTGGCTCAAACCACAAAGCGTTCAGACCATCTATAACCCCTTTAGATTGGAGGAGATCCGCAAGAAGACTCAAGAAGAAATTGCCGAGATCCCAAGCGAGCCTTATATGATCCATGTCGGCCGCGTGACACGGCAAAAGCGCCACGATATTTTGTTTAAGGCACTTAGGGATATGCCAACAGCCCCTAAACTTGTCCTGCTGTGCAACCGCCCCAAAAAGGCGCGCAAACTGGCCAAGAAATACGGTGTCGAACACAGAATCATCACTCCAGGGTTTCAACACAATCCCTACGCCTGGATTGCCAAGGCCGAGTTGATGTTACTCAGCTCAGATTTTGAAGGCTTACCGACCGTTGTAATTGAGTCTTTAGCCTGTGGAACGCCTGTCGTCAGTACGGATTGCCCCCACGGGCCCAATGAAATTCTCACAGGCCATTTAGCACAATATCTCGTCCCCGTTCGCCAACCCGCGCTGCTGGCACAAAAGGCACTAGAGTGCTTAGCCTCACCACCTGCTTTAGACAATCTAGAAATATTAAAGGCAGTAGATAGCCAATATATTGCCGCTCAATATATTAACTTAGCGCAATAAATTACCATTTTAATTAGAACGCCATTTCTTATATTGGCGTTTTAATTAAAATTGCAACAAATTGATACGGAATGGGTGCGCATTAAATATTTATACAACAATTGTATCAATTATGTTTTTAATTCAATTAATCACCCTAATGCTTTTATTAAACTCATACAAATTAAACACATTTAAAAAACCTAGCTATATAAAACTCCGTTCTGTATTAATAAAATAATTATTTAATTGATCGGAAGAATTAAAAACCTCAAAATACTCGTCTTCGAATAAATTTGTCTCACAAATGGACGTTGT